>CAVFER010000014.1:0-19701 GCA_963621525.1 bacterium
AAACGATACAACAGTTTCAAAGTTTAGCAAAATCGGTCTATTTCAACTGAAGGTCCGTACCCATATTGAATCTGGCCTTTCGATAAAGCTGAACTTCACGGATTCAGGTAAATAACTCAAATAATACAAGAGTCGAAGCACCAGAAGGAGGCATTTAATACGTATGTTAAAATACAGAACCGCCAGATTGTCCGACCTTCCTGCCATGATGAAAATGGTAGAAGAAGCAAAAGAAGGATTTCGCACAAGGCACATTGACCAGTGGCAAAAAGGAGACCCCAGTGAAGCAGGACTTACAGAAAGCATTAAAAAGGACGTTGTACATGTCCTGGAAGAAGACGGGGATGTTTTAAGCATGATCACCGTTGTACCCGGCCCAGAAGCAGACTATGCTGTTATTGACGGCGCCTGGTTAAATGATGAGCCTTACTTTGCATTTCACAGAGTCTGTGTGTCAGAGGCTCACAAAGGAAAAGGACTGGCTGCAAGCCTTTTTGCTTATTCAGAAAGTTTCGCAAGGAAAAAGGGTGTCAGAAACATTCGTATCGACACCCACCCGAACAATCTTTCCATGCAGAAAGCATTAGCCAAAAGCGGCTACACTTTCTGCGGAAAGATTACATTATGCACCGGAAGCGAAGCAGGAGATCCCCGTTTCGCATACCAGAAGATTTTAAACTGACGCACATGGCATTATTTTGCCCCGAACGGTCAAGCCCCCAATTATACACCGCTAAAAGCGCTGTAACCGCCGTCTACAGGCAGTACGATGCCATTTACAAAGCCTGCTGCATCATCGCTCGCTAAAAACAATGCTGCGCCGATCAGCTCCTCCGGGTTGCCAAAGCGTCCCATAGGAGTTCCGGCAATGATGTCACCGGCTCTGTCTGTGTAGGAACCGTCTTTGTTAAATAACAGATCATGGTTCTGCTCTGCTGCATAAAAGCCCGGTACAATGGCGTTGCAGCGGATACCACTTTGTCCAAAATGAATGGCCAGCCACTGAGTCAGACTCTGAACAGCGCTTTTTGCATTGGAATAAGCCATAACCTTTGAAAGAGGAAGGATAGAAGAAACGGAAGCAATATTGATGATGCTTCCCTTTCTCTTTTCCACCATATCTCTGGTAAATACCTGGATCGGCAATAAAGTTCCCATATAGTTCAGGTCCATCACATTTCTAATATTTTCTTCTTTCAGATCCCAGAAAGAGTAATCGTCATCCTGTTTTTCCTTCTTTAACATCTTTACAGAGGCAATGGCACCTGGCTGATTGCCTCCTGCACCATTGATCAGAATATCGCAGCTTCCCAGATCTGCCTTGATCTGCTCATAGGTCTTTACCAGTTCTTCCTTGTCCAGTACATTGCAGCTGTATCCTTTTACTGTTACATCTTTGCCATACTCATTTTTAGCATTTTCAGTAAGGTTCTCTTCCATCTTAGTCAGTTTTTCCTTATTCCGTCCAATGATGGCGATCTTAGCTCCACTTACAGCCAGACCGTAAGCCATAGCAGAACAAAGTACGCCGCTTCCTCCTGTTACAATAGCTGTTTTTCCTGTAAGATCTACATTAAAAGGTACTTTCATAGTTTTTCCTCTTTCCGTGCCCTTTAAGGCACTGATTTATTTCTTTCATTTTATCAGATAATACCTCTGTATATCAATACAAAAATCCCGGAAGATGATCTGACATTTCTCAATACCATCTTCCAGGATTTTCTACATATGATACTTTTTATATTAACCTGACATTACTTAAAGTACTTCACACCAGACTCAAAGATCTTCATATCCTGTTCGCCGTAAATGTTCACAGCAACTGCCTCTCCCCTTCTTTCAGAGTGAGCCATCTTACCAAGGATACGTCCGTCCGGGCTTGTGATACCTTCAATTGCCATATAGGAGCCATTTGGGTTCCAGTATTCGTCCATGGTCACATTGCCCTGATCGTCTACATACTGGGTAGCTACCTGACCATTTGCGATCAGGCGGTGGAGCCATGCTTCATCTGCTACGAAACGTCCTTCACCGTGAGAAGCCGGGTTACAGTATACGCCGCCCAGTTTAGCCTCTGCCAGCCATGGGGACTTATTGGTCATAACTTTTGTATAGACCATTTTGGAAATGTGGCGTCCAATGGTGTTCATAGCCAGTGTAGGAGAATCTGGTTTCTGCTCTGTAATCTTGCCTTCCGGAACAAGGCCTAACTTGATCAGGGCCTGGAAGCCATTGCAGATACCAAGCATAAGTCCGTCACGCTCATTCAACAGTTTTTCTACCTCTTCCTTGATTACTGCATTGCGAAATACAGTTGCAAAGAATTTAGCAGAACCATCCGGCTCATCACCAGCAGAGAAGCCGCCTGGGAACATGATGATCTGTGCCTTTGCGATCTCTTTTTTGTATTCTTCTACAGACTCACGGATATCCTGAGCACTTAAATTCTTAAATACCTTTGTTACTACCTTTGCCCCTGCACGTTCAAAGGCCTTTGTGCTGTCGTACTCGCAGTTGGTACCCGGGAATACCGGAATAAATACTTCCGGCTGTGCCAGCTTGTGGTCACAGATGTAAATGGTATCTGTATTGTAAAGCTTTTCTTCTACCTTTGCAGCTTCGCCTGTCTTTTCTTTGCCTGTAACAGTCGGGAATACTTCCTCTAAGGTCTTCATCCAGCTTGCTAAAGCTTCGTCCATAGTAATGGTGATATTTCCATATTCAAATGCACCCTTGTCTGTTACTTCGCCAAGGAGAGTATATGGAATGGAAAGCTCTCCCACTTTTCCTTCTGCTACTTCGCATACGATATTGCCCCAGCCTGCACCAAAGAAATCTCTCGGGTCTACATTGTGCTCGATCTTAACGCCCATCTTGTTGCCGAATGCCATTTTGCTTACAGCTTCTGCAGCGCCTCTTCCTTCTACTGCATAAGCAGAAAGGATCTTTCCAGCTTTGATATCTTCAAACAGTTTTCCATAACCGTCCATTATCTGGGCGTAATCTGGCAGATCATAATCATCACGGTTGATCTTAAATTCTACGATCTTGCTTCCTGCTTTCTTGAATTCAGGAGTAATGATGTTCTTGCTGCTGTTTACATCCACTGCAAAGGAAACAAGTGTAGGCGGTACATTGATCTCTCCATGTTCATCATCAAAGGTACCGGACATGCTGTCCTTACCGCCGATGGAAGGAAGACCAAAGCCCATCTGCGCATTGTAAGCACCTAACAATGCTGCAAATGGCTGGCTCCATCTGGTTGGGTCACTGCTCATTCTGCGGAAGTATTCCTGGAATGTAAAGCGGATCTTTTTATAATCACCGCCTGCAGCCACGATCTTTGCTACAGAAGAGATAACTGCATAAACAGCGC
The DNA here is from genome assembly GCA_963621525.1 of bacterium. Taxonomy (GTDB): domain Bacteria; phylum Bacillota; class Clostridia; order Lachnospirales; family Lachnospiraceae; genus Enterocloster. Next base: position 3,377 of record CAVFER010000014.1, read on the forward strand.
CATGGTATGGGCTCCAGCTGGAAAGATATGGATCAAAACCATAGCTCATCATGGTAACTGTATCTGTGTGTCCTTCTAATACAGGAAGTTTTGCTACCATAGACTGCGTTTCTGTCAGCTGATATTTGCCGCCAAACGGCATAAATACGGAACCTGCGCCGATGGAACCGTCAAAACGCTCTACCAGTCCCTTCTGTGAGCATACATTTAAGTCAGACAACATATTCAGCCATTTATCTTTTACATTTCCTACTTCTTTCTGATCGAAGAGATTTCCCTCATGTGCAGGAACCTCTAAGGTAACATCTGCTTCCTGATGAGCACCGTTTGTGTCAAGAAAAGCGCGGCTGATATCTACAATGGTTTTTCCTCTCCAGTTCATCACCAGTCTTGGATCTTCGGTTACAACGGCAACGGTAACTGCTTCCAGGTTCTCTTGTGCTGCATAGCCTAAGAATTTCTCTACATCTGCCGGATCAACCACCACCGCCATACGCTCCTGAGACTCAGAAATGGCGATCTCGGTACCGTCAAGACCTGCATATTTCTTCGGCACCTTGTCCAGATCGATCTGAAGACCTGCTGCCAGCTCACCGATGGCAACAGATACACCGCCTGCACCAAAGTCATTACACTTTTTAATAATGGAGCTTACTTCCGGACGGCGGAACATTCTCTGAATCTTACGCTCTGTAGGCGCATTTCCCTTCTGCACCTCTGCACCGCATACTTCAATAGAAGCCGTGGTATGTACCTTGGAAGAACCGGTAGCACCACCGATACCGTCACGACCGGTACGTCCGCCTAAAAGGATAATGATATCTCCCGGATCAGAAGTTAAACGCTTTACATATTTTCTTGGAGCAGCGCCCATAACGGCACCGATCTCCATTCTCTTAGCCACATAGCCCGGATGATATAATTCTTTTACATAACCGGTTGCCAGACCGATCTGGTTGCCATAAGAGGAATAACCGGCCGCTGCACTGGTAACGATCTTTCTCTGAGGCAATTTGCCCTTTAAGGTCTCATTTAATGGTTTTGTAGGATCTGCTGCACCAGTAACACGCATTGCCTGATATACATAAGTACGGCCGGATAACGGATCACGGATTGCACCGCCAAGACAGGTAGCAGCACCACCGAATGGCTCGATCTCAGTTGGATGGTTGTGGGTCTCATTTTTAAAGTTTACCAGCCACTCTTCTGTCTTTCCGTCGATCTCAACAGGAACTACGATGCTGCAGGCATTGATCTCATCAGACTCTTCCTGGTCTTCTAACTTGCCTTCGCTGCGAAGCTTCTTCATTGCCATAAGAGCCAGGTCCATAAGGCATACATATTTGTCCTTACGGTCCTTGCAGACCTCTGTGCGGTCAGCCAGATATTTCTTATATGTATCTTCAATCGGTTTTTTATATTCACCATCTGTGAAGGTCACATTTTTAAGCTCTGTAGAGAAGGTGGTATGACGGCAGTGGTCAGACCAGTAGGTATCTAACACGCGAATCTCCGTTACCGTTGGATCTCTGTGTTCTTCTCCTGCATAATACTGCTGTATATATAAGAAGTCTTTAAATGTCATTGCAAGATTTAAGGTATCATATAATGCCTTTAATTCTTCTTCAGAAGCCTTTGCAAAGCCTTCAAAACTCTTAATATCTTCCGGAACGTCAAATTCTGTTACCAGCGTCTTTGGCTTGTCCTCTTCTGCCTGACGGCTGTCAACCGGGTTGATGCAGAAATGACGGATCGCATCTTCCTGTGCCAAAGTCAATGGCGCTGTGATCACATAGGTAGTTGCTGTACGGATCACCGGCTCCTCATCTTCTTTTAACAGCTTAACGCACTGCATAGCAGAGTCAGCTCTCTGGTCAAACTGTCCCGGCAGGTACTCAACGGAAAACACAAGATCTCCCGGATTCTTTGGAAATTCTTCTTCATAGACCTCATCTACAGGCGGCTCTGAGAAAATGGTTCCCAACGCTTTCTTATAGGTATCTTCGGAAAGATTTTCAATATCATAACGGATCAGTACCCGTACACTCTTTACTCTGGTAATGCCAAGGTAGCTTACTAATTCTTCTCTTAACTCTCCTGCTTTTACCGCATAATCAGGCTTTTTTTCTACAAAAATTCGTCTTACGCTCATTACAGACCTCCTGTGATTCATAGCTTTTAGCTTCTTCTGTGCCAGACCGCTTTCTAAGCGGCCCTGTTTGCCTGTTTAACTTTAACTTTTGACCTTATCATAGCACAGATTATATAAATTAGTAAAATTAATATATTTAATTATTCCTATTTTTATTTCTAATAAATGTTTTATGTATTCCGTTTCAAAAATGCCTACTCATATACAGTTCCTCCCCTTTTCTTCGTTTCTTAAAAGTTCTGGTACAGGATGTTAAATTATGCTATACTTGAAAAAATACGCAAACCTACGACGTGTTTAAATAAAAGAAATCATACCAGGAGATACAAGAACATGAAAATCGGATTCGACAATGACAAATACCTTTCCATGCAGTCTGAGCACATTAAAGAACGGATCGGACAGTTTGGTGACAAACTGTATCTGGAGTTCGGCGGCAAGCTTTTTGACGATTACCATGCATCCAGAGTTCTTCCAGGCTTTGCACCGGACAGTAAGCTGCGTATGTTGCTCCAGTTGGCTGACCAGGCAGAAGTAGTCATCGTTATCAGCGCGGTTGATATAGAAAAGAGCAAGGTCCGCCATGACCTGGGCATCACTTATGACGTGGACGTGCTCCGTCTGATCCAGGAATTTCAGGGAAAAGGTCTTTATGTAGGAAGTGTAGTCATTACCCAGTACAGCGGTCAGAGCGGCGCTGACCAGTTTAAGCTGAAGCTGGAGCACATGGATATCCGTGTATACCGTCACTATTGTATCGAAGGATATCCGAGCAATATCTCGCTGATCGTCAGCGATGAAGGTTACGGCAAGAATGATTACATTGAAACTTCCAGACCATTAGTTGTCATTACCGCTCCAGGACCGGGAAGCGGTAAAATGGCTACCTGCTTATCCCAGCTCTACCATGAAAATAAGCGTGGTATCAAAGCTGGATATGCAAAATTTGAAACCTTCCCTATCTGGAACCTTCCTTTAAAGCATCCGGTAAACCTGGCTTACGAGGCTGCTACTGCTGACTTAAATGACGTCAATATGATCGACCCATTCCACCTGGAAGCTTACGGAAAAACCACCGTCAACTACAACCGTGATGTAGATATCTTTCCTGTATTAAATGCCATTTTTGAAGGCATCTATGGTTCCAGCCCTTATAAGTCTCCTACTGATATGGGTGTAAACATGGCCGGTTTCTGTATCTGCGATGATGAAGTATGCTGCGAAGCTTCCAAACAGGAGATCATCCGCCGCTACTATCAGGCATTAAATCGCCTTGCAAAGGAAAATGACAACGATGATGAAGTATACAAGTTAAAGCTGTTAATGAACCAGGCAAAAATCACTCCTGAGATGCGAAAAGTGATTGGTCCATGCTTAAAGCGTGCAGAAGAATGCTCCTGTCCTGCAGCTTCTATGGAATTGGACGATGGACGGATCATTACAGGAAAGACCAGTGATCTGTTAGGTGCTTCTGCTGCTGTTCTGTTAAATGCCATCAAAGCTTTAGGAGATATCCCGGATGATATACATCTGATCGCACCTTCTGCTATTGAACCAATCCAAGTGTTAAAGACCGGATATCTGGGAAGCAAGAACCCTCGCCTCCATACAGATGAAGTCCTCATTGCCCTGTCTATGAGTGCTGCTACTGATGAAACTGCAAAGAAGGCTCTTGCTCAGCTGCCAAAACTGCGCGGTTGCCAGGTACATACTTCTGTTATGCTTTCTAATGTAGATATTAAAACTTTCAAGACACTGGGCATTCAGCTGACAAGCGAGCCCGTTTATGAGCATAAGAAGCTGCATTATTGATTTTAGCACAAAAACAAAAACCTCAGAGGTAGCCTCCTCCGGGGTTTTTTCGTTCTTTACGGTGAGCTGTTACTACCTGTTGTTTCTGTCCAGCCACTTGCATATGTAGTAGCTGACTACACCTGCTGCGGCAGAAACAAAAAATTACAAATAGCATATTTTCTCATGATTTAGAAAAGCAGTTGACACTCTCTACATTTGTGGTATTATGTTAGTTGTATCTAACTTTGTTTTACAGGAGATAAACAATGCCACTAAATTTAGCTGAGAAAAACAAAGAATACATGATCCAGAAAATCTGCGGTGACGAAGAGCAGCGTCATCATTTGGAGTCTTTAGGTTTTGTGGAGCATGAAACAGTCCGTATCCTGTCTGTATTTTTCGGTTGTTATATCGTTCTGATCAAGAACAGCAAGATTGGAATCAGTACAGAACTGGCAAGAGCCATTGTCGTCTATTCCGAATAAACTGTTATACCCATTACCACTAAGGAGAAACTCATGAAAAAGAATAAAAGTGTCTTATACCTGTGTGAGAGCATCCTTTGTCTGATGATGATCACACTATTTTTCTGTCTTTACATTTCAAAAGTCTTGCGAAATCCAGGCGAAACTTATCATGGGCCCCATCACCCATTTCTCATTGTCCTGGGACTTACCAGCCTTTCGATTGTACTGATCCTGATTCAGCATGAACTATTATCCCGTCTGGTAAAAAATGCGTTCCGGGATGTGACCGGCATACACAATAAGAAGTCTCTAGAGAAAAAGATCCAGGAACTGAACAATAAAAACAGCACCTTTCATATTGGTGTAATGATGTTTGACTTAAATGGGTTAAAGCATGTAAATGATACCTTCGGTCATGAAAAGGGGGACGAATTCATCCAGTCCTTTGCTTATTGCCTTACCCGTATCCTAGATGACCATTGTTTTCTGGCACGTTACGGCGGCGATGAGTTCGTTATCATCAAAGAACATACAACCCCCGAAGACTTAAAACAAATGGATGATCGTTTAAATCGTCTGGTACAAGAGTATAACAACCGTGCCTCTCTTCCCTTAAGCTATGCCGTGGGATATGAAGTCAGCTATCGTAATCACTATTTTATGATAGGTGATCTGATGCAGGCCGCTGATAAAAACATGTACCGGGATAAATTTCGCAAAAAAATGAACACCTTAAAAAATGAACTCCCTGCAAATTCCCAGCCTGCTTGCGTGATTCCTACGGTTCCTTCCGATTTTCTGGCTGATAAGATCCGCCAGTTTCAGTCAGGCGCCAATAATATCTCCCCTATCGCTCTGGTTTCCACAGATATTGAAAACTTTCATTATATTAATGATAAATACGGCTATCCTATGGGAAATGAAATTTTAAATATTTTATATGAAGAGCTAGTTGCCAGTTCTTTTTCTCTGTTTACCATACGTTTCTTCTCTGATGTGTTTATTACTATTGCTGATATGAAGGGCCTTACGCCAACGGAGCTTTCCGAACAGGTACAGACTTTAGATCATAAGATCTGCAGCCGGATCCGTGATACCTATCACGTAAACTTTTTCCGGACCAATTCCGGCATCTGTCTGATACAGGATAAAAAACAGTCTCCGGAAACCATCATCTCTTGCACCAACATTGCAAGACGCATGGCAAAAAAAATGATCTCCCACACCTGCGTTTATTCGGATGAGATCGACCATCAGGAAAAAATGCAGGCTGAGATCCTTCATTCTTTTCATCAGGCACTGGAAAGTCAGGAGTTTCAGATCTATTTCCAGCCAAAAGTACAGTCACAAACGGGAGTGATCACCAGTGCTGAAGCTTTAGTCCGCTGGATCCGGGACAAAAGGATCTTATGGACACCAGACACCTATATCCCTCTTTTTGAGCAGAATGGCTTTATTGTTGATCTAGATTACTACATTTATGAAAAAGCCTTTTCCTGGATCCAGAATCTATCTGTCCCTATTCCGGAAGGTTTCCGTTTCTCTCTAAACGTTTCACCAGTCCATTTTGAACAGCCTCAGGTGTTCATACACAAGGTGTGGGAACTGATTGATGCTTATAAAATCTCTCCTTCTCTTCTCACTTTTGAGATCACAGAGTCCACCTATGTGAATAACAGAGAGGCTGTCAACCAGGTTATCCGAAGTTTCCGGCAGCGCCAGATCCAGATCTCCATGGACGATTTCGGTTCCGGCTACTCTTCTTTAAACACTTTAAAGGATCTGCTCTTTGATGAGGTAAAGATTGACCGGAAGTTTTTAGGTGACACGCTTACCGAAAACGCCCGGATCGTGCTCCAGGAAATCTTTCATATGCTAAAGCGCATGAATAAATCAATCGTATGTGAAGGAGTGGAGACCCGGGAAATAGCTGATTTTTTGAAAGAAGAAGGTTGCTCTGAGATACAGGGATTTCTGTATTACCGGCCTATGTGCTGCGATGATTTCGAGAAATTGATGAGGGAGAACTTTACACTGTAATCTATCATCCGTCAAAGGCGGATCATTCAAAATAAGCCTCAAAAAAATCCCCCGCCACCTGGCGGAGGATCTCTTTTCACTCTTTTACTTCTTTTCTACGTCTGTATAATACAGATGTCTCGGAAGTCCATCTGTCATAATCGGGGTCAATTCTGCCTGAATCAGAGGACGGATATAGTTTACAAATTCTTCCGTTACATAATCACCTGTTTCATTGATCCAGTTTCTCGGAACCTTCTTTTCCACATTTGCTACCTTGTGTACATCGTAAATATCGGTAACGCAGATATATGGATCATCAGAAACTCTCTTTAAAATGATCATCTTGCCTGTTTCGCCCTCAAATGCTTCCTTTACAGCCGCGCCGCCCACCTGATAAGCTTCTGTAATATCCACTCTAGATACAATATGGGAAGCGCATCTTTGCAGAGAGTTAAACTCAATGGCTCTGGTCTTGCATCCTACTTCACGGTTGATCTTTTCGGCCAGGAAACGGGCCGTTCCGGTCAGCTGCTTGTGGCCAAATGCGTCTACGAAATCGATACCGTCTGTCAGCTCACATACATATCTTCCGTCTGCTGTCTTTACACCTTCTGATACTGCTACTACTACTGATTTTTTCTTCTTGTGAAGCTCTGCTACCTTCTTCATAAACTCATCTACATCAAAAGTAACCTCTGGCAGGAAAATCATATCCGGGCCTTCGCAGTCCTCGCATTTTGCCAGCGCTGCAGCACCGGTAAGCCAGCCTGCATTTCGTCCCATAATCTCCAAAATAGTCACATTCTGCTGGTCATATACCAATCCATCACGGATGACTTCCTTTGTAATAGAGCCAATGTATTTTGCAGCGCTTCCATAACCAGGTGTATGGTCAGTAGCTGCCAGATCATTATCAATGGTCTTTGGCACGCCCATGAAACGGATGTTGCTTCCATTTAACAGGGAATAATCGGAAAGTTTTTTAATGGTGTCCATAGAGTCATTTCCGCCGATATAGAAGAAATACTCGATCTCAAGTTTATTTAAAATATCAAATATTTTATCGTAAATCTCTCTGTCCTGTGAAATATCCGGTAGTTTAAAACGGCAGGAACCTAAGTAAGCGGAAGGTGTTCTCTTTAAAAGCTCAATATCCAGATCATTTTTAATATGGTCCTCTAAATCCACATACCGTTCCTGTAAAAGTCCCTGAATGCCGTGGAGCATACCATATACCTTATTTGCACCTCTGTCTTTTGCAGTTTTAAATACACCTGCAAGGCTTGAGTTGATTACCGCTGTAGGCCCACCGGACTGTCCTACAATCACATTGCCTCTTCTACCATTCATTTGAAATACCTCCCAATTTTTTGTAAGCGCTTACACTTGTGCTTTCATTGTAATACAAGAACAGGCAATTGGCAAGTAATTTTCAATTACAATTTTTAGGTTTTTGCAACTTTTTGTTGAAGACTTTTGCCGTCCGTAAACATTTTTGGTATACACTATCCCTTCACTGTAAATGTCGGCAATCATCAAACTCCATCAACGTAAAGTTCTCTGTTTTCGTCTCATATTCAATGGTGGTAATGCTTGCGTTATGGGCTACCGTAGATGCTGCTATGCTTTCACTGCCTAAAAGCTGTTCCATAAAGTGAGCCAGCAGACCTCCGTGGGCTACGATAGCGGCGTCTCCAGCAAGCTGGGTCTTTATCTCTTTCCATGCCTGGCGGCATCGCTCGTTGACCTGGCTGATGCTTTCGCCTCCAGGTGGTGCTGTTTCTGCCGGATGGGACCACCAGGCTTCGTACAATTCTCTGTCCTCTTTTAAAAGCTCCTCCTCTGTCTTTCCTTCCCAAGCTCCATAATTAATCTCCATAAGGTTTTCTATCGGGATCACCGGCACATCAGAAAAGGAAGACACGGCTTTTGCAGTCTCCACGGCACGGATCTGAGGACTGGAAAATACGGCTGTAACAGGACGGCTCTCCATTGCTTTTTTCAGACAGTCCGACTGGTGTCTCCCCCTCTCATTTAAGGGAATATCCTGTCTTCCCTGGATTTTTTTTGCTATATTCCAGTCTGTCTGACCATGGCGTATGATGTATAGTTTCATCCTTTATTCTTCCTCTTTCTGCTCATCCTCTGATACTGCGCCTTCTCCATTTACAGTAATGGCATCCAAGGCCAGTTTCATGATGTCCTTTACCTCATCTTCCGTCATTTTCATCTTTTCAGCCAATTCAGCCACACTTGCCTCTCTTCCCAGTTCTTTTGCCATTACCTGGGATACAGTCTGAAGCACATTGACTCTGGCTGTCATATTTTCTTCGATCTGAGCCTCCGTCTTCTGTTCTTCTAAGGCTGCTTCTACTGCCTGATGAATCTCCCCTGCCAAAAACTCCTTCCACTTCTGGCTTCCGTCATAGACTGAAGCTGCTGCCGTAAGGGCTACATTTGCCTCCTGAATCACATCAGACATAGGAAGTTCTCTTCCCTCATATTTTTTTACCATCTGAGCCACTTTTGCCAGAGAACCCTCTACCAGACGCTTTTTCGCCTCTTTATCGTCTCCTGCTGCAAGGGCTAAAACTTTCTCCTCTTCCTCTGCCTCAAGTACAGGGATCAATGCTATTTCTTCTAAATACATTTCGTAAAAATTTACTTCCATAATAATATTATCTTCTCCTTGTTTTGCTCACTGTTATAAAGATAAGGCATTACTGTTCATGCATTGCATGAACCGCAACTGCCACATTATCTTACGGCACTTTCGTTTCCAAAAGCGCCTACCCATGTACAGTAACAATAAATCATTCCTCATTATTAGTCAAGCGCAACACTCTTTACAAACATAAGTCCCACGTGATAAGATAAATATAATTATAAGGAGGCCTTAATAATGGATATTAATTATGAATTATATAAAGTATTTTATCATGTAGCGGTCACTCTCAGTTTCTCGGAAGCTTCCAAGCAGCTTTTTATTTCCCAGTCTGCTGTAAGCCAGTCCATTAAGGTCCTTGAAAAGAAGCTGAACCAGCCTTTATTTATCCGCAGCACGAAAAAAGTACAGCTGACTCCAGAGGGGGAAATTTTATTAAAACATATTGAACCGGCCATGAACCTGATCCAGAAAGGGGAAAACCAGCTGTTAGAAGCCCATACCTTAAACGGCGGCCAGCTGCGTATCGGCGCCAGCGATACGATCTGCCGCTACTATCTGGTACCTTATTTAAACCGGTTCCATAAGGAATTCCCTAACATCCATATTAAAGTAGTCAACCACACTTCCATCGAATGTGCCAGAGCACTGGAAAACGGCCAGACTGATTTTATAATTGCCAATTATCCAAACTCTGCCTTAGCCGGAAACCTGCATACAAGAGTCATCAATGACTTCCACGATGTATTTGTAGCCAGTCGTCAGGCCTTTAACTTAGAGGGAAAGGAACTGACGTTAGAAGAACTGTTAAGATACCCGATTATGATGCTGGACCGCAAAAGTACTACCAGCGAATTTCTCCACCAGATTTTCCAGAAAAGCCATTTAGATCTGGTGCCGGAGATTGAGCTTTCCAGTAATGATCTGCTGATCGATCTGGCCCGTATCGGCCTTGGCATTGCCTTTGTGCCGGATTTCTGTATCCCGGCCAATGATAAGGATCTGTTTATCCTGGATCTGGCAGAGCAACTTCCTTCCCGTCAAATGGTCGTGGCTTTCAATGAAAGTCTCCCTGTATCCCAGGCTGCCAAGCAGTTTATGGATATGCTGTAAAACTCTTTGTTCTTCTAAGATCATAGCAAAGGCGGAAACGCAAACTTATGTTCGCATTTCCGCCCCATTGCTATTTTTCTATGAAGTTTTACATTTTCCTGTTATGCTGCTGTTACAGCACCGGAAGGCACTAAAGTATCCAGATACTCTTCAAATTCTGCATTGTCGCCGTTCATCTGGACAGTTAGGACCCGTGCAAGGTCAAGGCTTAATACACCCAGAATGGATTTTGCATCAATGGTGACACGGTTATAGAATACGTCGATGTCAAAGTCACACTTTGATGCCTCTGCTACAAAATTTTTTGCTTCATCTACAGATGGCAGCATGATCTTTTTTTCTTTCATCATTCAAGACTCCTTTTTTGAGGTCTTCCAGGACTGTCTGCCTGGAAATTTCCCGGTTAAAGTGCTTACCGTTCAGCTCTCTCTGAACGTTGGAATATTTATAGCACTATTATTTTTCAATGTCAAATTTTATTCCATATCCCTTATTTTGCCCATTTTTCTTAACTTTTATGTAAACTGCTGTAGTTTATTTCTCCTTTATATCTGTTTTTGTGCACAAAAGAAAGGTGGTTTCCAGAATTTATGGAAACCACCCGAATTGTTCTTGCTGCGAACAAGTATATTTTACTTTAATTTTGCACGATTTTATCCTGCTTTTTATCTTTGTTTTCAGGCTTTTTCTTCCTGCTCTTCCTTTGCTTCTTTTTCTACCCATTTATATCCGCCGGCTGTTTTTTGGGCTCCTGTAATAGCACAGGAAATACTTCTGCGGCTAATATTTAACGCACGACTGGCATGAGCAATGGACAGATACTCTGCTACTTCCTGGCCGTCCAATGTCAGTTGGATCAGCGGTCTCTTATCATGATATCCAATCTTACTGCTTAAATCTACCTGAATGGGTTCCCACGGAAGTTTTTCTGGAACCACTCTCCACAGATAGCCGCCTCCTGTTTTACGCTCACCATGAGCTGCTCTGGCAATGGAACCTAAAGAAACTCCTGTCGCCTCATAGGCCAGTCTTGAACTTTTATAATCTGCGATCGGCATTCCATCCTTGGAATACTGACGGTATACATATCCCGCTTTAATTGTCCGACTCATTTGTACTCTCTTCCTTCCGCTCGTATAATTTTTTCTTCTAGTCAATGGAGTAGCCGCCATTATTGGCCCTGTTTTATTTTTCACAGAACACCATAGTCATTATAACAACCATTAGTAATTTTGTCCAGATTATATATAAAGCTTGGCAGAGAATATATCTCAAACGCACAAACACAGGGGGGGGTATCATTCTTCTATAGATCGGATCCCGGCAGCAACCGGACGGATCTCTTCACTTTCATCTGATGTTTTTGCCTCTTCCCACGGAGCACTTTCTGCTTCAGAAGCCATATCGTCGGAAGCTGCTTCCTTTCTGTCTTTTAAAGGCACCGGAAGAACAGAAATACCATTGATCTCCACATGTTCATTAATAGCGATCACAAGACATGGACGACCATCGAGCATGCGATTTTCTACCAGATAGGTCTTATCAGGAGCTACCTTAATGGTCACATCGGGAGTTTTGATCTCAAAACTTTTTGTATTTACTACATTGGAAACTGCAAAACTGGTCTCAGGGCCATCTTCCATATCTGCGTAGCGGCTGTCAAATTTCTGGAGTTTTTCCGGATCTGCCCCGTTGTTTTCTAATAGCTGTTTTAACTGGGTCTTATTTAATGAAGGCTGCACCGGCTCATCTTTTGTCTCCTCTGCCAGCTCACTTAAATTTTCGTGTATGCTCTTTACCGTCTCAAAATCACAGTTATCTCCTAAAGTCTCTTCTACAATGGCCTGAAAGGTCTCCTTCTGGCTCTTGGCAGACATTGGGGTATGGCAACCTAATACTGCATCGATCAGAGTATCCGGCAGCTGCTCCCCATTCTTTGCATAAAGAAGAAGGCTGTGAATATCTGTATTGCGATCATTAAATGCCGGGAATAAAAAGCTGGTCACAGGTGCCTCTACCAGCCAGTCGCGAATCCTGTTTTCAATGGCATTTGTCATGGAATTGTAGCACAGACCGGCTTTGGAAAGCTTTACAGGGCAGATGGTACACTGGATGAATTCATAAACATAGTCAGATGCATCAAACATTTCAGAGCCGTCTGTGGACTTAGCAGGGATGTCATAGGCACAATGGATCAGGATAATATAATAATTTTCTGCATAATCAAAATTGGCGATGATACGGTCATAAAATTCTTCGATCAGGCTGTCATCTTTTAACTCACTGTCCCGGAGCTTTAAAAGAAAGTTCTGGGTACCGTCCTCTTCTTCTGCATGAAGGGGAAATTCCATATTTAAAAGATTTTTTCCAATGGTGCCGGAAAGGCCGTTTCTGAAAATAGTGAAATATTTGAAAGCCTCTTCTTCCGGAAGGGACAGAAAGGCTTCTTTTAACTCTGTTTTTTTATTTTTTTCCGAATCTACATAGCAGCCGCAAATCCTGCTGATGGCACAATTGGCCGGAGTGAAAAGTTTTTTTATCTCGTTGCATTCTTTTTTATTCATATATCTATCTCCCCTGTGTTTGTGGATTTTAATTAATCCGCTCATTTTTCTTCAAAAAAAGAAAAGCCCAAAAGCCATACGACTTCTGAACTTCTTTCGGGTTGGGCTATTCTTTCAAATAGTCAACAGGGGAAGAGGGGCTCGAACCCCCATCTACGGTTTTGGAGACCGCTGCTCTACCATTGAACTATTCCCCTATGGTTTTCATTCTTTTTTCATGTTCCCTCGAACAGATATTATAGTATCACAATCTGTCATCAGTGTCAACAACTATTTTAATTTTTTCAAAAAAAGTAATTGCATGTTTTTTTCTGTTTTTTCATACAGTAATGGTCCATGAAAAACAAATCTCAAAAATCTCCGATTACGCAAATACCTGCGCCAGATATCACAGCTCGGCACAGGTATTTTATTACAGCAGTCCAATGGCTTCCCGCACATTGGACACGCCGATCATTCGTATCCCTTCTACGGACTTTATTTTTTCCATATTTACTTTCGGCAGTACACAGATGGTAAATCCCATTTTCGCTGCCTCTGCTACTCTCTGGGCCGCCTGGGAGATTCCCCGGACTTCCCCGGAAAGTCCCACTTCCCCGAAGATGAGCATGCCTGGATCCACCGGCCTGTCCTTATAGCTTGACATTAATGCCATAACAATAGCCAGATCCAGCGCCGGCTCGCTCATACGCATGCCGCCGGTAATATTTACATAGGCATCCAGGCGGGACAGCTCATAACGGCATCGTTTCTCCAACACTGCCATTAAAAGGTTCACACGGTTGTAATCCGTGCCCGCAGCCGTTCTCCTTGGCATACCAAAATTAGTTTCTGCCACCAGAGCCTGCACTTCCAGCAAAATAGGCCTGGTTCCCTCTAAAGAACAGGAAACCACAGCGCCGGAAGCTTCTTTTGGTCGTCCATCTAACATATATTCTGAAGGATTTTCCACTTCTTCCAATCCTTCTTCTCCCATTTCAAACACACCGATCTCATTCGTCGATCCAAAACGGTTCTTTACACTGCGAAGGATTCGGTAAGAGGCATTTCTGTCCCCTTCAAAATAAAGGACTGTGTCCACCATATGTTCTAACACTCTTGGGCCTGCCACAACACCCTCTTTCGTCACATGGCCCACTACGAAAATAGCAATGCCACGGCTTTTTGCGATCTGCATGAGCACACCTGTAGATTCTCTTACCTGGCTTACACTTCCCGGGGCGGAAGTAATCTCTTCCCGATACATGGTCTGTATAGAGTCGATCACTACGATCTGTGGCTTTTCCTGGTCGATCACTGTTTCAATTCGCTCTAAGTTGGTCTCGCTTAAAAAGCGCAGTTCTCCCGTGACCGTTCCAATACGGTTTGCACGCATTTTGATCTGTTTTAAAGACTCTTCTCCAGAAATATAAAGGATACTTTGTCTTGCAGCAGCCAGATGACGGCACACCTGTAGCAGTAGTGTGGATTTTCCAATACCCGGATCGCCGCCTACTAATACCAGTGAGCCTGCTACAATGCCATCTCCCAATACACGATCCAATTCCTTAAAACCAGTGCTGATCCGGTCTTCTTTTTCCAGACGTATCTCTGAAAGAAGAGCGGGTTTAGCCGCAGCCATACCCGCTCCTCTCTCACCAGACATCCGTCCTTTTCCTGCAACCGGTGCGGCTTTTGCCACCGGTTCTTCCACCAGTGTGTTCCACTCCCGACAGGAGGGACACTGCCCCAGCCATTTGGATGATTCATATCCGCATTCTTTACAGAAAAATGCAGTTGCCCTTGCTTTTGCCATATTTATACTCTCTTTACTGCTTTTACCTTAACGGAAGTTCCTTCTTCTAACTCTACGCTTACACTTAACTTTCCGCTCATGTTAGTCTTCATGCTTCCTACAGCAACCTCATCTACATATACTTCGTAATCCGTATCATTCTCCAGCTGTACGGTGATCTGAGCGTCCTTACCACCTTCTACTGCAAACTCTACGCTGTTGTCTGTTACTTTAAAATGTTCAGCCACCGTCCCCGGAACAGACTCATACACAAACATTTCGTTGCGCTCCAACTTTGTGATCTCATTGTAAGTCTTAACCTTATAGATATCGCCCTGATATTCAAAATCGGACTTCTTTGACTTCTGTCCTAACTTATAATTTCCAAAACTGATGGTGCCATCCTGCTCTGCGCGGATCAATTCTTCAACGACTGGCATCTTTTTATCCTCCTGCTTCTTATGTGTAAAATAGGGTATTTCTGATTATACAACAAATTCCACAAAATAACCAGTAAATTTTATGCTCTTACTTCAGCTTTTGCCGACACATTTTTCTTTCTGTCTACTGTTTTTTTCTTCACTGTAAAAGTAAGTCTGCCGTCCTCACAGCTCACTTCCACATTCGCACTCTTTTTGAGCTTTCCATCTAAGATTTCTTCTGCCATCTTGTCCTCTAACAGGCTCTGGATGGTGCGGCGCAGAGGTCTTGCACCATATTTGTCATCATAGCCCTTTTCAATGAGCAGATCTTTTGCAGTCTCATTTACAGTAAGAGTAATACCTAATTGCTCTTTGCATCTTTTTTCAATGCCCTTTAACATGATATCAGCAATGCCCTTCATATGCTCCTTAGTCAGCTGATGGAAAACTATAATCTCATCAATACGGTTTAAAAATTCCGGCTTGAACAGACGTTTTACCTCTTCCATCACACGACCCTTCATAAATTCGTGATCTGCCTTTGCATCTGTAGCCACCCCAAATCCCAGTCGTTTGGGAGCAATGATATTTTCAGCTCCTGCATTGGAAGTCATAATGATAATGGTATTTTTAAAGTCGATCTTGCGGCCCTGAGCATCGGTAATGTGTCCATCGTCCAATACCTGTAAAAGGATGTTAAATACATCCGGGTGTGCCTTTTCTATCTCATCAAACAGGATCACACTGTAAGGATTCCGACGGACTTTTTCACTAAGCTGTCCGCCCTCTTCATAACCAACATATCCCGGTGGGGAACCGATCATTTTGGAAACACTGTGCTTTTCCATGTATTCTGACATATCTACCCGGATTAAGGAAGTTTCCGTGCCAAACATAGCCTCTGCCAGCGCCTTGGAAAGTTCTGTTTTTCCTACACCGGTAGGACCCAGGAATAAGAAAGAACCAATAGGGCGCTTTGGATCTTTTAAGCCAATGCGGCCTCTGCGGATGGCCTTGGATACAGCTGTAACTGCCTCTTCCTGACCAACCACCCGTTCATGCAGAATGGTTTCCAGATTCTTAAGCCGCTCAGACTCTTCCTCTTCCAGCTTTTTCACCGGGATCTTGGTCCATCCGGCCACTACATCTGCCACTTCATTTTCACCTACTACCAGTTTTCTGGTCATTTTCTCCTTTTCCCATTTTTCCAAAGCCTGGCGGATCTTATCTTTTAACTTTTCCTGTTTTTTCTTAATATAGCCCGCTTTTTCATAGGCCTCTTCCCTGATCGCATTTTCTTTTTCCTCTTCCAGCTCATCAATCTTGGCCTCATAATCCTTGATCTTAACCGG
>CAVFER010000014.1:19711-46755 GCA_963621525.1 bacterium
GCTGCCTCATCGATCAGATCAATGGCCTTGTCCGGCAGAAAACGATCATTGATATAACGGCTGGAAAGTTTTACAGCTGCCTCTAAGGCATCATCCGCGATCTCTACCTTATGATGTTCCTCATAACGGTTGCGAAGACCCCTTAAAATGGCTACTGATTCTTCTTCGGATGGTTCCTCTACTGTGACAGGCTGGAACCTGCGTTCTAAGGCTGCATCCTTCTCAATATATTTTCTGTACTCATCAATGGTGGTTGCACCAATAAGCTGCAGCTCTCCTCTTGCTAAAGAAGGCTTTAAGATATTGGAAGCATCCAGAGCGCCTTCTGCACCTCCTGCTCCGATAATAGTATGTATCTCATCAATAAACAACAACACATCCTTGGAATCCACTACTTCAGCAATGACCTTCTTAATACGCTCTTCAAATTCACCTCTATACTTGGAGCCTGCGACCATACCGGAAAGATCCAAAGTCATCACTCTCTTATCTGCAATGGTATCCGGTACATCTCCGGCTGCGATGCGCTGGGCCAGTCCTTCTGCTACAGCTGTCTTTCCTACTCCCGGCTCGCCGATAAGACATGGATTGTTCTTGGTACGACGGCTTAAAATCTGGATCACTCTCTGAATCTCATGCTCTCTTCCGATCACAGGGTCCAGTTTACCATCTAAGGCCATCTGGGTCAGATTGCGGCTGAAGCTGTCAAGGGCCGGTGTGGAACTGCCCCGTTTACCACCGCTTCGATTCTGCATTTCTTCTTTTATAGACGGGGCGTCTTCTCCCATAGCCGCCAGAAGATCGATATAAAGCTTCTGGATGCTGATTCCCATGGTATTAAGCAAGCGGCTGGCAACACAATCCCCTTCTCGTAAAATAGCAATAAGGATGTGTTCTGTGCCGATCTGTGCTGCTTTAAAGCGCACTGCCTCTCTGTAACTATTTTCTATCACACGACGGGCTCTTGGGGTATAGACCGCATTTTCCGCCATCTGCACGGAAGTATCAGGAGAGATTAACTGGCTGACCAGTTCTACTACCTTTGCCTCCTCAACCCCATTTTCCTCTAAGACTCTGGCTGCCACGCCGGTTTCTTCCTGTAAAAGGCCGATCAGCAGATGTTCTGTTCCCACGTATCCGTGGTTTAATCTCTCTGCCATTCCCACTGCCAGGCTTAAGGCCTCCTTCGCCTGTGGTGTATATCGTTCCATTGTTGTCCTCCTTATATGTTCCTGTATACTCTAAAGCATACCTGCTTGTCAGCTGAGTATCTGCGGAAGATGTTCCCTGATATAAGCTGCTCTTACACAGTCCGTTTCTTCTTTATCCAAAGGCCTACTGACCCACAGATTTAAGTTTGCCGGTTTTATGCCTACTAAAAGGCTGTATAAACTGTTTTCTTTCTCAAAGGCAGTAAGACCGTCTGTTTCTCCTGCGATCAACTGTCCGATAAATACTCTGGCGTCTTTTTCTGCCATTTTCCGGGCATATTTTAAAACGCCGTAGGATTTATAGGTTTCATCTTCCCGCTCCAGTCTTCTGCTGTTTAAAGCTGCCTTTCTCACCTTTGATTCCTGGCTGTTTAGCTGGATTGCCGCTTTATTCACCAGTTCGATGATCTCTTTTTCGGAAAGTCCTAATGTTCTCTGGTTTGACACTTCATACATGCTTCCTGCATTTTCACTGTCTTCCCCAAAAATTCCCCTTATAGAAGTTCCCAGTCTTCCCATATCTGCTACAATGCTCTGGAATTTCTTTAACTTGGATAACATAGGCAGATGAACTACCACGCAAGCCTTAAGGCCTGTTCCCATATTGGTGGGAAATGTGGTCAAATATCCATATTTTTCATCAAAAGCATAAGGAAAATGCTCATTCATAGCATCATCAATCCCGTCTGCCTTCTGCCACAGTTTTTCCAGACAGAGTCCGGAGGCTAATAACTGCAGGCGGATGTGGTCATCTGCGCCCAGGAGTATACTTTCCGATTCATCTTGTGACAGATACAGCCCCTGGGCACAGGTCTTTTCCACTGCGCACCGGTTTAAGATCCGCCGTTCCCGAAGAGCTTTTTTCTCCGCCTGTCCCATCGTCTCAAGTGGCCGGTAAGAGAGGAGATTTCCTGTCTTTTCTCCTATATCACTTAAACCATCTCTTAAGCTGTCTATCAGCTCCCTGCTTCCAGCCTCATCCAACTGTGATGGGAATACATATTCATTCCAGTTCCTGGCAAGGCGAATTCGACTGTATATGATATTGGACGGCTCTTCTAACACTGTTTCATACCATTTACTCATGTACCTGACCGTCCTTTCCTGCTTTTAATGCCCGGATCTTATCTCTGCACACAACAGCCATTTCATAATCCTCTGTCTTTAAGGCTTCTTTTAACTGCTTTTCCAGGTCAGCAACCTCTTTATACCAGTTTGGTCTGTCTGCGCTTGCTTCCCCTTCTGTTTTCTCTTTGGCTTCTTTAAGCACATCCTGAGGCACTCCTTTCCCACCTTCAGCGACACACTTTTCTTTTCCTGCCATGATCTTAGGTATTTTTCCCCGATGACTTTCACTTCCCTGAAGCTGCTTGATCTTATCACTGATAAACAGATCAAACACACCGTAACAGTCCGGACAACCGAAACGACTGTTCTGGACGAAATCATCAAAACTGGTACCGCAGGTAGGACAAACCACCCGGGAACGTTCATCCGTCTCTTCTTCATCTTCCTCCAATCCTAACAGTCCGGACAGAAGCTTTCCCAAAGGAAATTCCCCATCCAGCAAAGCTGTATACTGTCCAAAATCCATCTCTTTTGCGCAGTGAGAACAGAGATTATGCTCTGTTTTCACTCCGTTAATGATCTCGGTATATTTAATATTAGCTTCCCGAATCTTACATTTTTCACATAACATATTAATCCTCCCGGGCCCCTGTATCACGCTTGGTATATCTGTCGTATATCTCGTCAACCAGCTGATGTGCCTCATCTCTTGAAACGTCACGGCAGATACCGCAAGCCAGCACTACATCCAGATTCTGGCGCATCTCCTCGATTGCTTGGATCTTATCTACATCCAGAGAGATTACTGCACCTCTTCTCCGGTCCAGTTTGACAAAACCCTCCTGACGAAGAACGGAATAGGCTTTATTGACTGTATGCATATTGATGCCGATATGGTCCGCCATCTGTCGTACAGAGGGAAGGGTATCTCCTTCCCGTATCATATCCGTTGCTATTCCAATAATGATCTGGTTGCGAAGCTGGATATAAATGGCTTCATCACTGTTAAAATCAATTTTCAGTATCATAAACACCCCAAATTTTCATAGGCTGCCGCTACAATAAAACCTTGTTTGCGACAGCCACCATATTCTTTTATCTTATAAGTTTCATTGTTAAGTTATATCTGTTCTACCGATAATATAACAGCATTCCCCCTCTCCGTCAAGAACTTTTATAGTCCCTCTTCTTTTGTACTCAGAACTGTCCTGCTACTCTTAAAATCGTCTCCAGGATCTGATCCAGATCATTAAAATCATATACCGGGCAGTCTGTAAGACTTTTACTGTTGAATTCTGGCAGTTTCTCCGGCAAAAAGTCTGTTACATAAGCTTTTATGGTTTCTTTTTTGCACACACTTTTTTTAGATACTTCCCGACGCATTACTTCTATTTTCGGATAAACAGAATCTTTCATTCCCTCGAGAAGAATCAGATCTGCATCCTTAAAATATCCAAAAAAGTCAGCTGCCTGATGCCCTGTTTCCTCTTTTACCAAACAAAGCCTGTTTTCTGAATAAACCACAGTCCCATAAGCACCAGCCGACTTGTGGCGGTAACTGTCTGTGCCAGGCACATCCGAGGTAAAGTCATGTCCATCATGTTTAATCACTGCCACCTTCATTCCCCGATGTGAAAATTCTCTTACCAGCGTTTCTGTCAATGTAGTCTTGCCTGTATTCTTCTTCCCACTGATGGCAAATACAAGCGGTTTTATATTAGTCAGTTCGCTGAAAGCCACCGGTGTATTTACATTGCTAAACCAGATATCCGGCACATGTTCTTTTTCTGTTTCCAAAATCTTTACCTGCAGCTTTCCTAACAGATCCCGGATTTTTCTATTTTTTTCCAAGAGCTGTTTTTCAAGTATAGAAAGACAGGAAGCAGAGTACCATCCGCATGCCGGATGGATACGTCCGTCTCTTGTTTTCCAGATTACTGCATCTAAATCTGTGTCTTTTTCCGCTTCTTCTATCGCCCGTTTTCCAAGATAAAAGCGAAATAAAGGCATATCGCATGGTACAAAAAACAGCCCTGCAAGCCCCGTCTGTTTCAAGCAGGAATAAATCCCCCCTAATGGCCCTTCCTCAGGGATCAGATCTTGTATCATATGGGGATCTGTACCTTTTTTCGCTTCTGATAAAAAAAACGGTAATTCCAACTGTTCCAGTTCTTCCCTGATCCGATTGCCAAAGCTTTTTCCCCTATAAAGAAGCTCTGCTTTGTCATTCCCCCCCATACGGCTAGACCTGCCGCCTTTTAACAGTACGCATCCAAAATGTCCCATAGTGCCGCCACCTCCTCTGTATATAAACCGCAAAAAGAGCCATAAACGGCTCTTTTAACGGATCATCTGATTATTTTATTATTCTGGCTTATAATATTGGGTATCATAAAGAAGCCACGACAGCATCTGCCAGTGCCTCTAACTGTGCGTCCTGCTCCTCTTTCAGAGTAGATTTCACAGTGACAGTCTGCTCTAAAATATTCATATTCTTCATTCCGGAAAGAATCTCTTTCATCTGCTTTCCTGCCACAACGCCCCAGGTACCATTTTCCATCACTGCTACCGTACGATTCTGCAGTCCATGTGCCTTTAAGTCATTTAATACATGTTCCATATTGGTAAAGATGCCGCCGTTATAGGTAGCTGCCGCAAATACCAGGTGGCTGCAACGGAAGGATTCGCTTACGATCTGGGATGGATGAGTTGCAGACACGTCATATACAGCGATGTTCTTTACGCCCTTGTCAGCTAACTTGCATGCCAGGATATTAACTGCATTCTCTGTATTTCCATAAATAGAACCATAGGCAATCATAACGGACTTTTCTTCTGGTGTATAACTGCTCCAGGTTAAGTACTTATCTACATACCAGCTGATATTTTCACGCCATACCGGTCCGTGAAGCGGGCAGATGGCAGCGATCTCAAGACCTGCTGCCTTTTTCAGAAGTGTCTGTACCTGTATGCCATACTTGCCGACGATATTGGTATAATATCTTCTGGCATCATCTAACCAGTCACGTTCAAAGTTTACCTCATCTGCAAACAGATTTCCGTTCATGGCGCCAAAAGTACCAAAAGCGTCTGCTGAGAATAAGATCTTATCAGTGGTATCATAAGTAACCATAACCTCTGGCCAATGTACCATAGGAGCCATTACGAAAGTAAGGTTATGCTTTCCTGTGTTTAAAGTGTCACCCTCTTTCACGATCACAGATCTGAAATCAATGTCAAAATCAAAGAACTGTTTAATGATGCCAACAGTCTTTGTATTGCACACTACCTTTGCTTCCGGATATTTTTCTGCGATCTGTTCTAAGGTTGCCGCATGGTCTGGTTCCATATGGTCTACTACGATATAATCCAGGGGACGGCCGTCTAATACTTTCGCCAGGTTCTCATAAAGTTGTCCTGCTGCTGCCCAGTCTACCGTATCAAAAAGAACGGTCTTTTCATCTAAAAGCACATATGCGTTATAGGAAACGCCTCTTGGGATGGGATAAGCATTTTCAAACAGGGCCAACCGTCTGTCCGTACCTCCTACCCAGAATAAATCTTCTTTTACTTTCTTTACACAGTACATCGCTTTCCTTCCTTTCTGTGCATTCTCCTGGTTACTGTTCATGCGTTACAGGTCAAATATTTCAAAGTCATCGTCATCATCTTTGTGATCTTCATTTTCCCCGTTTTCATCCATTTCCGGATCCTTATCCAGATCTTCAAACTCAATTTCTTCGATGTCGTCCTCTTCAAAAGATACATCTTCTGTATTTTCCGGCTCGTCAGGTTCCATTTCGTCCTCTTCTTCCTCTTCCTGCTCAGCCTCAGACTCATCCAGGTCTTCCACATCAAAGTCAGATTCATCTTCTTCTAGCTGCCAATCCTCTTCTTCATCCCGTTCCTCTTCTTCGGACTCTTCTTCGGTCTTTTCTTCATCCTCCTCTTTATAAACTTTTTTTACAGTTTTCTTTCCCGGACGTGATGTTTTTCTCTCTGCTGTTTTCGGCTCTTTTTTCTTACCTGCAACAGATGCAATCAGAAGTACCATAAGGATAAGAGCCACAACGATAGCGGCAATCAGCAGCATTCTGAACAGGCTATAGTCCTTTCTTAAGGAGTCGTACTGGTCTGCCAACTGAGTATAAACTTCTTCACTTACTGCACCCTGTGCATTTGGATCCTCAAAGTAGCGCTGAATTGTACGCTCATTGTTATTTAGATCATATCGGTAGAAATTCTCCTCGCCGGCCTCATTCATTGCATAGATGACACAGTACTGATGCTCTGTCTCATTGCCCCATACCCATCCTTTGACAGCATGCCCGTCAATGGTAATGGTAGTTTCTGCCAGACCTTCCGGTACCTGTAAAGAATCATCTGGTTCCATAACTGTAAATGTACGTTTGGATACAGTCATCTGGAACTGTTCAAAGTTTCCTGCCCCATCACCGTTTTCAGCACCTTCATTTGGACCGCCTTCCTGCTTGGTAACAACAATCACATATTCCTTGGTAGTCTCGCCGTCCTGGGCAGTAACCTTTAATGTTACCCGGTTTTCACCCATCTGAAGGTTTTCGTTGCCGCTTACCACCTTGGAAGCACCTTCATCTGTCGTATCTGCACTGATGATCAGCTTATCTACATCTGTTCCTACCGTTACTGCATAGGAATCTACATCTGAAGAGAACTCTGGTGTCAGGCTTCCCGGAGATACCTGAAGAGATCTTAATGTAGCATCCTTGGAGGCACTTGCCAGTGCGCTGACTGTTACCTTGGATTCTCCCTGTTTGTCTACAGTTACGATCTTGGAAGAAGAATCATAGATTTCCTGACTGGTAACTGTGATCTTACTGGTGCCTGCTGCTGATGCCTTAAATTTCAGGTCATAGGCAAGTGTGGTAGTATTTCCGGTACCGCCGTCTCCATGGACGCGGACTGCACCATTTCCTCCTTCTGCGTTAGTGCCTTCAATAAATTCCAGGCTGTTTGCATCATACGCCAGCATAATATCTGCTGTAGACAGATTATCACTGCTGGTAATCTTCATTTTCACATTGATCTCGCTGCCTACAGATGCCGTAGGATCTGAAAATGCGATCCGTGCGGTAGCTGCATAGGCAGTTATTCCATAAAACGGCAAAAATACATTTATAAGACAGATGGCAGCAACCGCCGCTGCCCACTGTCTGATCTGCTTTAATGTCATATCTATTCCTGCTTTCTTGAACTGTTAAATTTTTACTGCACATTTACAATGGTGACATTACTTCCACCTGGAGTATTACCGCTGCTGCCGGTATCTCCCGGTCCGCCTGTATTTCCAGGTGAACTGGAAGAACTGTTATTTGAACCTGCCGGTGATGCAGCAGTATTCTGGCCGGAAGGTGTTGCTCCGCCGGACTGGCGTACTATGTGGATGTTGTAGGTCCTTGTACTGCCATTTTGCGCTGTAACAGTTATTGCAATATCATTTGAATTACCGGTAAGTTCTACATTTCCTGTACCTGCAACAGAAGCATTTGCATCTGCAGTAGAGGCGTTTATCTGGATACTTGTAACAGAGGTATCTACGATCAGATTATAACTTAAGGTGTCCTTTCCAAAGGAAGGTGTAAGGCTGAATCCATCTGCGCTCAAATTAGAAAGCTTGTTGTTCGGACTTCCGTTTCCTGTAGGCGCTGCGCATGCCTGCTCCGGCATATTGTTAAATATCGGAATGTAAAATTCCAGCGCAGAATTCTTTAAGGAGCTGTATGCCTTAGAAAGGCGCTCAGCCTCGGAAGCCGCGCCCTGTACATTGCTCATGTACTGGTGTTTGTATGGATTGGATCCCTGTACATTAAACTTCTTTAGATAGAATGTATTCTGGCCTGCTTTTACGTAGTTATCACCGTAATTCTGGGCACCGCCTAAAATGGATTTTTCCACTGTGTTCCACGGTCTTCCATAAGTGCCGGACTGGCTTGCATAGCGAAGTCCCATCTGGGTAGCTGACATGGAACCGGACTGGTATGCTTCTACGTTAAAGAAGTTATAATAACCGGAATATCCGGAATAATTTCCTGAGATCAATGGTGTTCCGCCGTTTACGCCCTGCTCCTGAAGGATCATGGCCGCTAAAACATAAGGGCTTACGCCGGATTTTGCAGCTGCATCCATTAAAATATCTACATAGGATTTGCTTGTGGAAACAGAGGCTGTAGAACCCGTCTGATCTGAAGTACCTGTCGCGGTATCTGTAATAGTTCCTGACTGAGAAGTTATATTTCCCGGCTGGGAAATGCCGGTGCTGTTATCTGTACTGCTGCCATCTGACTGTCCCGGAGCTACCAGGCTTACACTAGCAGTTAGCAGATTATGCTCCTTTGGTGTAATGGAAGCATGAGGTGATTCCAGACTTACATTTCCATTTCCTGTACTGGTCTCTGTGGTGCTGTTGTTTCCAGAGCTGCTTCCCGGTGCCTGTGTACTTACATCTGCACTGCCTGATGTACTCTGGCTGGAAGAGGAACTATTGCTTCCGGAAGGACTGCCCCCTACTACTCCCGGGCCATGGCCTGAATCATCGGTGGCACCATTTCTTCCTCCTGGACCTTCTTTTGACACACTTCCTGAGGAACTGTTAGATGAACTGCCTCCCGAGCTTGAAGTACCAGCAGAAGAAGAGCTGCCGCCAGTTCCTGTGGAATCCGTTGTTCCAGAAAGGAAAGAACCGGAAACCATTCCTGTAAGGCCTTCTTTTGTCTGGCTGTTGCTGTCATATTCATGGGACAAAAACTGGAACACATAGGTGTCGTCTAAAAAGTTTCGTGGATCCATATAATAGCGGATAATGTCCTGGGATGCTGCCACCCAGTTGCTTCCGTCAAAACCGGTCCAGGTACTGTTATCCCAGTTATAAGCGCCGCTTTCTACCGATTTCCAGGAAGAAATACTTCCTGTTGCCACCAGGTTGCGGCCAAGGACTGACTCATTTTCAACGGCTGTGTTCCAGTCGATCCCTGTATTTTTTGCCCGGAATACCCAGTTTGGATACTGGGCATGAAGCTGTCTTAAACCATCTTTGTAGCTTTCCGGAAATCCCTGGGAAGTCAGATAAGCTTCAAAGTTTGCATCTGCGGAATAAGAAACCGGGATGCGTATGTAGGAAGAAGAAACATAGCCGGTACCGGATTGTCCGTTGCTTCCTGTGTACTGGATCTGATACCAGGTCTTTCCGTCTGTTCCTGTCTTCTCTCCTGTAATGCGTACACTGGCGCCTGCTGCCAGACGGGCAACTGCACTGTAACTGGTTCCTGCATCACTTCTTACATTCAAAGAGGACGCCTTTACAGTAGCCGTCCCCGTATAAGCATAGGAATCTAACATGTGAAATGGCAATGGCCTGCTTAACGGAAGGTTTGCGGCCAATGTCAGTCCTACCAAAACTGCAAGGCCTTTTTTGTATATTTTTCCCTTCATCAACTGTATTATCTCCTGAATTTTACATTCATGTAATCTTTTAACCCTAGTACATCGTTTCATAAATAACTAGCGCACTTTATCACCATTATAATGATATTTACCACTGCATGTCAACCGCAACAAAAAATGTTCACACAAATCAAACTAAATTCGTAAGAAAACTTTAACACTTGGAAAACAGAACCAGTGCTGCAGTTTCTTTCGCTTCCGCATGTACCTTAATCTTAGAAACAGCATAGAAAGCGGCAGTAACCACAGTTGCTGTACATGCGTAGGCACTTTTGGAATCGAAAGCGCCGTAAGATTTGACGAATTTCACTGACTATGTTATGATTTTGACAGAACATGCATTCTCCTCTTTTAGGAGTAATGTTCTCTCGGAATCTTTCTGTGCTTGCTTTTGTGAGGAGTTTTTTTGTCAGTTGTGCCCAAATTTCTGATGCGCATGCGGTGCGTACGTTAATGAAATTTGAGTGCGACTGGCGCAAGAGCGGCAACAAAGGCAAGTGCAGGAAAGACTCCGAGAGCACATAATATATTTCAGGGGGCAAATATCTGTTATGAAGGTACTCAGATCCCGTCTTATCTTTCATATTGATGTGAATTCCGCTTTTTTAAGCTGGGAATCTGTATACCGTCTTAAGAAAGATCCTAAGGATACAGATCTTCGCACCATTGCCAGTGCAGTAGGCGGCGATACAAGCACCCGCCACGGCATTATCCTGGCAAAATCCACTCTGGCGAAAAAACAGGGCGTTACCACAGGAGAACCTATCTCTCAGGCAATACAAAAATGTCCAGACTTGCTGATTGTGCCTTCCCGCTTTGATTTTTATATCCAATGTTCCAGAAAAATGATGACCCTTTTAGAGGAATATACCCCGGACCATGAAAAATTCAGCATTGATGAGATATTTCTTGACATGACAGAAACCATCCACCTGTTTGGATCCCCTTTAAAAACTGCTAACCAGATCCGCAACCGGATCCGTGATGAACTTGGTTTTACTGTCAATGTGGGCATTGCCCCTAACAAGCTTTTGGCGAAAATGGCCTCTGATTTTGAAAAACCGGATAAATGCCATACCCTTTTTTCTCAGGAGATACCGGATAAAATGTGGCCGCTTCCTATCCGTGACTTATTTTACGTAGGACAGTCATCTCAGAAAAAGCTGGAAAATCTGGGGATCCATACAATTGGGCAGCTGGCCCATTATGATCTAAGCCTGTTAAAGTCTCATTTAGGAGAGAAATACGCCACAATGATCCATCAGTATGCAAATGGTATTGATGAGGATCCGGTAGCAGAAAAAGATCCTATTAATAAAGGATACGGAAACAGCATCACTTTATCACGAGATATTTCTGACTATGAAACAGGCTGTCAGGTTCTGCTCTCTCTCTGTGAGACCGTAGGTGCCAGACTGCGGTCAGACCATGTTCTGTGCAGCAGCGTATGCGTAGAACTGCGAGACTGGTCCTTTAAAAACCAGTCCCACCAGATGACCTTAGACGAACCCACCAACTCTACATCCCGTCTTTTTGAATGTGCCTGTAAGCTTTTAAAAGAGTCCTGGGACTTGACGCCTCTGCGTCTTATGGGACTGCGGGCCGGAAAAATCTCTGATGACTGTTTCTGTCAGATGAGCCTGTTTGAGGATGCTTCCGCCAAAAAGAAAAAGGAATTTGAAAAAGCCGTAGACAGCATCCGCAGCCGTTTTGGCGTTGACAGCATCAAACGTGCCAGTTTCTTGCAAAAAGATATTATCGTAGATCATGCAACCAGCAAAAAGAAAACATTTAAAACAGGATCTTCAAAACAAAATCCAGAAAAATAAAAGGAACTTAGAACATACATGATAAAAAAGACGTTACAATATGAAATCTCAGAAAAAGACCAGGGAAAGACCATTGAACAGTTTTTAAAAAGCAAAGGCTATTCCCACCGTCTGGTAGTCAAACTGAGAAATTCTCCCACTGGTCTGACCATCGGGGGAGAACTTGCCTATACCATCCACAGACTTCAGGCTGGTGAGATCCTGACAGCTACCTTAGAGGAGGAGAATTCTCAGAATATCGTTCCTGTAGAACTTCCTTTAAATATTGTTTATGAGGATGAAGATATTTTAGTAGTGAATAAAGACGCCGGTGTTCCCATCCATCCTTCTCAGGGGCATTTTGATCACACACTGGCAAATGCTGTTGCCTGGTATTACCAGAGTAAGGGCCAGACACTGGTGTATCGGGCTATCAACCGTTTAGACCGTGATACCACCGGCCTTTTGGTCATTGCCAAGCATCTTCTTGCAGGCTGTATCTTATCAGACCAGATGCTCCACCGCCAGATCCACAGGCAGTACCGTGCTATTGTCTGCGGGAAAACAGATAAAGAGGGGATCATTGATGCCCCTATTGGTCGTGCAGAAAATTCAACCGTCCTGCGCTGTATTGACTTTAAACAAGGAGAAACAGCCAGAACTCATTATAAACTTCTCTCCTATGATAAGGAAAAAGACCTTTCCTATATCAGCCTGCAATTAGATACCGGCCGAACCCATCAGATCCGGGTTCATATGCGTTATATCGGTCACCCTCTTCCCGGGGATTTCCTCTATAATCCGAACTACCACTATATCAGCCGTCAGCCACTCCACTCTTATGGTCTGGAATTCGTCCATCCGCTGACCGGAGAACCTTTAAGCTTTACAGCTGCACTTCCGGAGGATATGGCTGTTTTGATAAAAGATCCTGCACGACCAACTCAAATACCGGCTACATCCACCGAAGACCTTTAGGATAATGGTTTTTAATGGTTCCTGCTGCCATTTTCCCCCAGCCGAGACTTACATTTTCTGCGCAGATCAGCACCCATCCTTTTTCACACGGAGCAGACATACCGGTATCCCCGAAAAGCATCTCTCCCTTTAAATATTTCACTGCGTCTACACTGTTCGGTGTCAGTTCTTTCCATACTTTTACCTGTTCAGGTCTTAGCCAGAGAGCTAAAGCGTGGGATGGCTCCAAACGGTTTTTCTTAAGCGTTCCTATATGAAGACCTGGGCGGAGCACTTTCAGTCCCTTTAAGCTGACCATCTCAGGTGGCAGAAGATAAAGCTGATCCCCAAAACAAATATATTCTTCCCGTCTTTTTAAGATCTTAGAATCTGCCAGTGTTTCATCTAAGAAACGATGGAGCTCTTTTAACACGTCTTTGTCTTTCTTGGAATCTATATAAGAGGGTTTGCTGCGCTTTCCGAAAAATCCAGCACTATCTTCTCTGCGTCGAAGAACCGCCATAAAATGGCCCTCTCCTTCTGTTTTGTGAGGCATAATACGAAAAGCCCGTTCCAGATGGAACTTTTCAATGTTCTCCAGAGTTTCTCCTGCTTCTTGCTGTCCATAAAAAGCCCATTTTGGCACTGCATGCATCAGTCCTTTTGGACATTCTCTTTCTTCCAGGTAGAAATCCTCATGTTCCTTTAAAAAAGCAAGGATAGTGCCTTCATTTTCCTCCGGCGCAAAGGTACATGTGGAATACACCATAATTCCTCCTGGTTTCAGCATAGACGCCGCATCCTCTAAGATCTCTCTCTGGCGGGCCGCACACATTTTTACATGGTCTTCACTCCACTGCTTTACTGCTTCTTCTTCCTTACGGAACATTCCTTCGCCGGAACACGGGGCATCTACAGCAATCCGGTCAAAAAACTGAGGTAAGACCTTTGCCAGACTTCCTGCATCCTCATTTGTAACAACACAGTTTCCCACGCCCATACGTTCCATGTTCTGGGAAAGGATCTTTGCACGGCCCGGGTGGATCTCATTTGATAAAAGAAAGCCTTCTCCCTTTAAACGGGATGCAATATGACTAGACTTTCCTCCTGGAGCTGCACACAGATCCAGCACACTTTCCCCCGGTTTTGGGTCTAAAAGCTCCACTACGGACATAGCACTTGGTTCCTGGATATAATATAGACCCGCTTCATGGAAAGGATGTTTACCAGGTTTTGCATCTAACGGATAATAATAACCTTCTTTTACCCATGGAACAGCTGTCAGTTTCATGTTCATAGTTCGGGCCGTATTCTCAGCCAGTACTTTTACGCCTGACTCTTCCCAGTCAGTCGCTTTTCCTTTCTCTGTCTTTAAACTGTTAAAACGCAGTCCCTGTACCTTTTCCTGCTCATAGCTGGCTTCAAATGCTCTGTATTCTTCTCCCAGCAATTCTCTCATACGCTCTTTAAAGCGCTGCGGCAACATGGTCATCCTGTTTTTCCTTTCTCATAACACATGATCGATACCCTTAAAATTCAGCATCAAAAAAGCCGGCAGGTTCATCCGCCCACCAGCCTTTTTAGATATTACTGTTTTTCTATGGTCCAGTACAAATTTTTCTGCTTATAACATTACCTTGAAATCATCCGATGCTTCACCATTTACTACATAGTAAGCTGCACCTTCTTCTGCAACTACATACAGTTCAACTTCTTTAATCTCTACATCTTTATGTGTGCTCTTATATGCTTCTACAGCCTGATCCAATACGCTCTTTGCAAGAACATCTTTGCCGGCAAACTGAAAATGTACTTTTACAGCTGGCTCCGCTGCCTTCTTTGTGGAAGCCTTCTTAGGTGCTGCTTTTTTTGCAGGGGCTTTCTTAACAGCTTCTGTTGCTTCTGCTGCAACTGCCTTTACAGTAGCTGCTGCTTCTTTTACAGTCTCCTTTACTGCAGGAGCTGCCTCTTTTATGGTTTCCTTTACTGCAGGAGCTACCTCTTTTACAGTTTCTTTTACTACTTCTTTGACTGCCGTTGTTTTAGTTGCCTTCTTAGCTATTGTCATAATTCATTCCTCCCTGTTGGATCTGGCACATCCGAAAGCCTAGCTCCCGGAATCTGTCTATGCTGCGTTCTATTATGTTCGTCTTAGTTCTGTTACAACGCATTATAGAATGGTTTTTATGATTTGTCAACGTTTTCCGCCGTCAGACTCCAGGTCCTATCTCAGCTGTGGGAGCTTGTGTAGTAAACGCCGGTCCTACTTCTTTTGTCCCATTTTCTGTAGAAGCAGATGTTTCTACCGGCTGTACAACCGCAGCCCCGGAGGTTTGATCTTGTGCTGTTGCAGTCTCTGGTGCTTTTGCAGTCTCTTCCGGTGTTGTCTGGCTTACAGTTGGTGACTGAGTCTGAGAAGACTGTGTCTGAGACGGTGTTTCTTCCGGAGTCTGAGTCGGCTGTACTGCCGGCGTGGTCTGTGCAGGTACTGCTGATTCGTCTTTACCGGAAGCCTTGGTGGCCTGACCGCTTTCTGTTCCCGCCAGATTATAACAGATGACCGGCATGCCGGCATACACATTTTCAAATAAAGTCTTTGCCGCTGCATAAGGCATATTGATACAGCCATGAGAACCGTTTGTTTTATAAATAGTGCCGCCAAAAGTATTTCTCCAGCTGGCGTCATGGAAACCGATACCGCCGTTAAACGGCATCCAGAATTTTACAGGGCTTGCATATCCCTGTCCCTTTAAAGTAGCATCTCTCTGCTTATAGGTAAGGCTAAAAAGACCTGGAGGGGTGGTATATCCCTTAGATATATTCCCGGAAACAAAATCAGATTCCAGGATTTTTTGGCCGTTTTTATAAAAGAACATATGCTGTGCTGTTAAATTTACCTCTGCATAAGTATTTCCGTAGTCATTGCCGTCATGGCTGGCTGCCTTTTGAGCATAAGCAGGTTCTTTTGTAACATCTTTTCCCTCTTCCAGAGCCTCTTTTAAAGCAGCCGCCTCCGCTTGCTGGTCGATCCGCCAACCGTACACACCACTCACTTCCACTTCCGGTCCATAACTGGTCTTAAATTTACGTTTGCTGTAAGCTGTGTTATATTTAGAAGCCAGAGATTTTACGTACTCAGAGATCTTTCCTTCATCTATAACTACCTGTCCGTCTGCATAAGAAAGCCAGGTATGGATCTGTTCTCCATCCAATACCTCCTTCTTACTTCCCATCGTATAAGTAACTGTCATGTTTACATAGCGGTTTAAATTTTCTGCCAGTACAGTAAGATCTTCGTCATCAGAACGCACCGATGGCTCCTCATAGCAACCAAGTTCATCCAGATCAATCTCTTCTTTTAACTCGTTAATGGCTTTTTTTACCTCTTCTTTTACCTTTTCAGGTTTTAACAAATCTCCTTCTATCTCAGGAATAACGGAATATCCTTCTCCCTCTGCATAATCAGAAAGATGAGCATCCTCGGGTTCTGTCACCTGAGCAGGATTCATGGCATTTAAGCTGTCTACTGCCTGATCAATGGCCTCATCCTCATAAGCCATCAGAGTTTCAATCTCATAATTTTCCCCTTTTATCATACAAAGAGGCCAGGCGAACGGATTCTGACTTCTAAGGATGTTCTCCAGATTTCCGTCAAATACTGTGTGGAGCCCAATGGCACTTCCTTCTATAGTCTCAGAACCATCATTTCTTAACACAAGGCGAAGAGAATACTTGCCGGCCTCTTCTTCCATGGCATCTTCTACTGCCTTAGCACTCATCCCTGCTACATTCATACCATTGATACGAGTACCCGGAAGATATGTATTCTGGTATTTCATGGACATTCCAACATATCCAATGACACCGATCATAATCACACAGCCTAACACCCCTGCTGCGATTTTCCATGGAATTGTTTTCTTTCCTATTTTCTGATCTTTATCCTCTTTTTCGTCCTTATCCTGTGTTCTCTCCTCTTTCTCCCTTTCTTTCTTCTTGCGTTCCCTTTCTTTAAAAGCCGCTTTGCTGCGACTCATAGGAACCTTTTTTTCTTCTTCCATAATTTCTATGTCAAAAACCTTTCTATCATCATTATTTTTCATTTATAAATGTTCTCAGAATATCTGCCAGTTCTTTTACACTATCCGTCATATTTTTAAAAGCTCCGTAATGATATAGGCTAACAAAAAACATCCCGCAGGGCACTGCTATGATCATCCCCGTTATTCCCCTTATCTTAAAGCCCAAATACAGCAAAAATAAGGTGCTTAAGGGACTTAATCCCATACTGTCTCCCATTAACTTAGGTTGCAATAACTGACGGATTACCTGGGTAAATACATAAATAAGCAGGAGACCTGCCGCAAACATATATTCCCCTCCCAATATTTTAACAATCCCCCAAGGGATTAATGCCGTTCCGGCCCCAAATACAGGAAGAAAATCTAAAAAAGCAATGAGAAACCCCCATAGCAGACTGTATTGTACTTTTAAAATAAAGAAGCCGATTGTCAAAATCAGCCAAACTACAGACATGATCTTAAATTGGACAACAAAGTAGCATCCGACCAATCTGCGAAATTCCCCTTTGATATATTGGCTGTACTTTTTAGCCCACAATGGCACATGTTCCGTTACAAAAAGCAGGATACTATCTCTATCAGCAATGAAAAAATAAGCAGACAGCACTACAACAACGGAATAAACCATGAAAGACGGGATTACTTTGGCCACCGCCCCAGCCGCTTCTACCGTAGGCGGAGCAATGGAGCCGGCCATTTTTCCTACCATAGCTGTCAGGTTATTTCCAAGATCAGCACATGCTTTTTTCAAAGCGTCTCTCAAAGCCGCCGGTGCATAGGCAAACAAATCTTCCAGACGTCTTAAGCTTTCCTGGACTTCTACTTCGATCCCGGCATATAATCCGGGGAGATCTTTCGTAAAAGACCATAAAAGCCTGGCGCCATTTGACACAGTCAGATAAAGAAAGCCAATGACCAGGGCCAGCGCTCCTGCTACAATGACCATCGAACTGTGTTTGCGCACCAGGCATAGCTTTCGCTCAAGAAAACGCACTAACGGATTGGCCAGCATGGAGATCAGCCAGCCGATCACAAAGGGCATGAAAAACTTCAAACACCTGAGTCCGAAAAAGCACAAAAAGAACCAACCGAACGCAGGCAACAAAATACGTAATATCAGACGCAGGATGTGTTTATTCATTCACTTATCTTCCTCTCAGACATTCGGTAAATATGTCTCTAAAAAGCGGAATAAGGTATCCATCTCTTCATCTGTTCCTATGGAAATACGAAGACTGTTATCCAGACCCGGCGTTTTAAAATAACGCACATAGATCTGTTCTTTCTTTAATGCCTCGAAGATCTTTCCTGCTGGAACAGACTTATGAGAAGCAAAGATAAAATTGGACCTGGAATCCGGAAAAGTGAATCCCAGTTCTGCCAGGCGCTTCTTGGAACGTTCTCTGGTTGCTACGATCTTAGCTAAGGTACTTTCAAAATATGCCTTATCTTTTACTGCTTCCACACCTGTAAGTAAAGCCGGAAGGTTCATAGTATATGAATTGTAGGAATATTTTATATCATTTAGCGCACGGATCAAGTCCGGATTTCCCATTGCAAAGCCAATACGCATACCGGCCATGGAACGGGATTTGCTGAAAGTCTGTACTACCAGCAGGTTTTCATATTGGTCTAACAGTTCCAGTGCCGAAGGACCTGCAAAATCCACATAGGCTTCATCTACAATGACCACTACATCCTGATTGGCTTTTAAGATTTCTTCCACCTGGTCTAAGGGCATATATACGCCCGTAGGTGCATTGGGGTTTGGAAAGATCACACCACCGTTTTCCTTTGCATAGTCTTTCACATCAATGGTCATATCTTCTTTTAAAGAAGGGGTCTCAAACGGTATCTTAAACAAATCTGCCCATACTTTGTAGAAGGAATAGGTCACATTCGGGAACAGCACCGGTTTATCAGAATTAAAAAATGTAAGAAAACTCATGGCAAGTACATCATCAGAGCCCACACCTACAAAGATCTGATCTTCGCCCAGACCATAATAAGCAGCCAGTTCCTTTACAAGAATGGATGCTGCAGGATCTGGATATTTGCGCAGACGATCTGTTTCCATCTCTTCCAGTACTTTTTTTACTCCCGGAGCCGGCGGATATGGATTTTCATTAGTATTTAATTTTATAATCTTATTTCCAAAAGGCTGTTCTCCCGGTACATAAGGAACTACCTTACGAATGTTTTTCTCCCAAAGTCTCATGGCTTATCTCCTCTCTTTCAGACATGGACATATTCCAACATATTGTTTCCCTTGATTTTATCCTTGAAGTCACTGATTGTCAATACAGAAGAAGCGTTGTTTTTTCTTACGTTTTAATGTATACTTTTGACAATGACTTGAACATAAAGTTTATGAAAAAGAAGGTGCACCTATGAACGTATTTGATATACTCGGTCCTGTTATGATCGGTCCTTCCAGCTCCCATACTGCAGGTGCTGCAAGAATCGGCCGCATTACACGGACTCTTTTGGGCAAACCAGCTGTAAAAGCAGATATCCTCCTGCATGGTTCCTTTGCCAAGACTTACAAAGGACATGGTACTGACAAAGCCCTGATTGCCGGGATCATGGGAATGACTACAGATGACGTGCGCATCCGTCACGCACCGGAGCTCGCAAAAAAAGCCGGACTGGATGTGCACATTTCTACAGGAGACATTGATGGTGCCCATCCAAATACAGCAAAAGTTACTTTAACAGACTCTGACGGCCGTCAGGTATCTCTCCTTGGCTCCAGTATCGGCGGAGGAAATATCCTGGTAACAGAAGTCAACGGTATGGAGGTTTCCCTTACGGGGCAGTATTCCACTCTCATAGTTCTTCACAAAGATGCTCCCGGTACTATTGCTGCTGTTACAGAGGTTATGGCACAAGAAGGTATCAATATCTGCAATTTCCGTCTTTCCAGACAGAAAAAAGGCGGTGAAGCAGTTATGACCATTGAACTGGACGGAAAGCCAAGTCCCAAGATTAATAAAAAAATCAATACCCTTCCAAATATCTACTCCAGCACCATGCTGCAGCCTATTTAATGAATTTACATGAACATAAAACATCAAATCAATTAGGAGGTCTTCCTTACATGAATACTGATTTTAATTACTCTTCTGTTGCCTCCATTATTCAGGCGGCCAAAAAAAGCGGTCTTCCCGTTTCAACTCTGGTGCTGAGCCAGCAGGCACAGCAAATGGAACTGGACGAAAAGACTGTATATGAAAAAATGGCTTCTAATTTCCAGGTTATGAAAGAATGTATTAAACCCGGATGTGATGAACACTTAAGAAGTACCAGCGGACTTACCGGAGGCGATGCCTTTAAACTGCACCGCTACAGTGAAAGCGGCAAAAGTCTGACCGGCTCCTTCCTTTCCGGAGCGCTCTACCGGGCACTGGCCGTTTCCGAATTAAATGCTTCCATGGGCCGTATTGTGGCTGCCCCTACCGCCGGAAGCTGCGGTATCCTTCCCGCCGCCCTGATCACCATGCAGGAGGAAAAAGGATGTTCTGACCGCGACTGCGTGATGGCTCTTTTTACAGCTTCTGCCGTTGGTATGGTCATTGCAAACAATGCCTCTCTGGCAGGAGCCCAGGGTGGATGTCAGGCTGAGTGCGGTTCTGCTGCTGCCATGGCTGCAGCTGCTATTACAGAGCTGGCTGGGGGAACTCCCCATATGGTCTCCCAGGCAGTTGCCATTGCCTTAAAAAATATCCTTGGCCTTGTATGCGACCCGGTAGCCGGTCTGGTAGAGATCCCCTGTATCAAGCGCAACGCCTCCGGTGTAGCCGGTGCCTTTGTTGCCGCGGAAATGGCTCTTGCAGGCATTGACAGCGCTATCCCTGCTGACGAGGTGATCTGGTCCATGAAACGGATAGGCGATGCCATGTCACCGGCCTTAAAAGAGACCGCAGAAGGCGGATTAGCCGCCACACCAACAGGAAGAAAGCTTCACGACCAGGTATTTGGTCCTGGAAGCATTTCCGGCGGATGCAGCGGCTGTACCGGCTGTCATTCATAAATTTCCATAGCTATCCGGATATACACCGGATAGCTGCATTTTACTTAAAAGCTGCAGGAATTCCTGTAAATAACTCTTTTCCCCTGGAAGTCAGTTTTTCAAGGTCTAAATTGACCCTGAACTGGCTTCCATTTTTCATTGTCACGTAGACAAACAGGTCTTCATCTCCATTGAAGTTGCTGCAAAGACCATTGTCATCTGCCAAAGAGCTTTCCTGGCAGGCGCCGATCAGTTCTGTGATCTCCTCAGGATCTGTAATGACCAGATTTCCTGGCTCAGAATAATGAGAATTTTCTTCTTTCAGCTTTTTAAGATCATCTCCCTGAGGGAGTTTTATATTTCCATCTTCGTCTATATACAGCTGCTGCAGGTCGATGCGTATATTCTGAATGTTTTCTGCTGTCATATAGCTTCCCGGTACAACAGACTGTTTCCTTAAGGCTTCTATTGTATTCTTAAAAGAAGGATAGACCGGCCAGGAAACACAGTAGTCTTCTGCCATGTCGTAGGTATACTCACTGTCATAGTAATATCCGGCATCATACTCACCTGACATAATATTTACAGGCATCTCCCTAACCTCTTTCCAGTAGTCCTGCTGCTGCTGTAAGAAGGCGTCCATATTATGATCTATAAATAACAGACTTCCCATCGGATCTTCCCGTCTTCTGTCTGCCACTGTCTGGGTCAGGAGATCTTCCTGATATGCCTTTAACACCTCTTCTAATACAGCACTGTCCTGTGTCTGATACCAGATATTTCCTGCTTCTTTGTAAATTACTCTTGAAATATCTTCTGGCTTTTCTTCAAAAACAGGGTAAAGGCCTTTCTTGTATTCTTCTAAAGCATATACTTTATCATATGCACTCATAATGCTGTTTAAAGATACATTATAGCGTCTTCCTACCTGTTTGCCGTTCTTTAAGCTGTAAAGCACGTTAACAGAAATGGTCATGTCTTTCTCTAATTCATTGTCTTCAGACCCAACTTTTCCTGCAGCAAAGATAGATGTAGGACCATCTGCCCCATCGATCACAGAAACCGTGTTTGCTGCGGCAGTTTCCTGGACTACGAGACCGGATGTTCTTGCCACGGATATTCCATAGGACTGATCAAAATGCGCTTTCCGTTCTTCAGCCATTTGTGCTACGCCTTCCCTTACAATAGCCAATACCGTATCTGTATCCGTCAGCTGCATATGATCTTTCACAAAATCATAATTGCTGGTATGTTTTACCACCCACTTGCCGTCTTCTTCTGCTGCATGGGCGTACCAGTTAAGGAAATTTTCATCAATAGAAAGTTCCAGACCTGCAGATGCGATATTTCCCTCTTCCGGGATAAAACGGTCATATCCATACCAATCATAGCGGAAAGATAAGAAAAACAGAATACCTGCTGCCACGCAGACAATTAATTGCCGTTTATGAGAAAACAGCTTCTTAAAATCAGCTTGATAAATGATCTCGATAATGCAGTGGGATAAAAGGATGCCTGCTACCATTCCAAAGAGGCCCCAGCGCAGACGGCTTTGCAGTGTCCAGAAGAACATGGAAGTTCCCATGCCGGCTGCAAGAACGATGAGAATACGGATGGGCGCCATGGTCTTTTTAAAGGCCATAGCCTTTCCTGCTGCTTCCATAGGACGTTTTCTGTAAAGCTCCAATCCCAGGATGCCTCCTGACAAGATCGCAATGAGAAGTCCCAGAATCTGAACTGCAGCCACTGTCTTTCCGACGGAGATATCTGCCAAAGACATAATATATGCACCTACAGGAGATAAATGCCCCAGAGCTTCAAAGACAGCTTCATTTGGCACCTGGCCGGCTGTAATGAAAAATATATTTTCAAAGCCCTCAAGCAGTGCACCTACTGCCGGGAAGAAACTGAAAAATACGGCGGTAGCCAAAATCCCTACAATAACCTTCCCCGTCATCATCATTGCTACAATGACGGTCTCGTATGTAACGATATAATACAGCAGGTTCATGAAAAAGCCAAAAATCATAGGCCCCATAAATTTTGCCGGGTTTATGCCATATGCTGCAGCAGCTGCTGTAAGTACTAAAAGATGTATAAGATAGCTGACTGCCAGTACAAGGATACCATCTACGTGATATACCAGATACAGCATTTCTCTTCTCACCGGAAGACTATGATAAAAATCTACCTTCTTCTGATTGTGAAGGTAGGAAAAACCTGCTGCACCGATGACTACAGCTGCTGTTATCATTAAAAATAAGGGCATAGAATTTCCATAAGAAACAAGATTCACCACAGCCTTTGTCTTATATTCCAATACCCTTTTCGCGTATTCCGGCGTTCCTGTATCTACCAGAGGTGTATAGCCGTTATACACGGCATAATGACTGTTCTGGGCATTTTCCATGATCAACGCAAGGTTTACAGGATAGGCAAAGAAAAACCCTAAAAACAACAGGGCAATGACCCAGATTCTGCGTTTCAGATCTTCTTTTTGCAGTTTAAAAAATAAGCTTGCGGATGTCATAACCTGCCACCTCCGTTTCACTGATGAATATTTCCTCTAAGGACAGCGGGATGCACTCATAAAATACAGGCTCATACTGGTTCATGATGCGTTCTGCTTCCTGTCTTGTACCCCTTACTGTAAGGGTAAGGAGCCGTCCTCTTCCTTCTTTAGAAAGGAGCTGAAGGCCCTTTAAGTCATCTGCTGTCATTCCTTCTTTTAATACGCACTGGATCTTGTGGATATTTAACTTCATATCATCTAAGTCCTTAGAAAGAAGGATACCTCCTTTGTGCAGCAGTCCCACATGATCACAGATATCTTCTAGTTCCCGCAGGTTGTGGGAGGCGATCACAGGAGTCATGTTCCTGTCTTCGATCTCTGCTGCGAAAATACTTTTTACTGCCTGACGCATCACCGGATCAAGGCCGTCAAACGTCTCATCGCAGAGGAGATAATCTGTATTGGAGCAAATGCCAAGGAGCACAGACACTTGCTTTTTCATGCCTTTGGAAAAAGTATGGATCTTCCGCTTTTCATCCAGACCAAAATTTCCCATTAATTTATGGAAACGTTCTTTATCAAAACGCTCATATACAACACTGTAGTATTCCATCATATCAAGAGGAGACGCATTGCTGAAAAAATGAGCATCGTCCGGAATATAAAAAAACTTTTTCTTTGATTTTATATTCTCAAAAATTTCTTCTCCGTCTACGTTCACATGTCCCTCGTCTGCTTTCAAGATCCCTGCAGCCAGACGCAAAAACGTGGATTTACCGGCTCCATTTGTTCCGATCAGGCCAAATACAGAGCCGCTTTTAATCTCTGCGTTAATGTGGTTCACTGCCACCAGATCATCAAAGTTTTTTGTCAGGTTCATTGCCTTAAGCATCGGTCCTGCCTCCTTCCTTTTCTTCTAATATTTTTATCATGTCCTCAAAACTAACACCAATTCGCATTCCTTCTTCTATGGTTGCCTCAAACTGTTTTTCCCAGTCCTTTCGCATTCTTTCCGCAAGGTGCCTTCCGTCTGAAACGAAACTTCCTTTTCCCTGAATGGAATAAATATAGCCCTGACGCTCTAATTCCGCATAGGCTCTCTGTATGGTATTGGGATTAATGGAAAGCTCTGTTGCCATACTGCGTACCGAAGGCAGACGGCTGTCCTGCGGCAATACGCCGGTGAACATCAACTCTTCTAACTTTTCCGTCACCTGCTCGTACAGCGGACGCCGATCCCTGTAATCTAGCACGATCATGTCCTATCTCTCCTTTCTTCTGTCTGCTCCGTGTCATTATACACTGGTAGGCACTTTGGAACCGAAAGCGCCGTAAGATAACGTGGTAGTTGCGGGAATTTGCCGTATTTAAATGTGAAGACACGGCAAATTCTGTTGCTGGTCATGTAATCCATTGGTAAAATGTCTTAACTATTTTTACTGTATGAATTGCACCAACTGTACTAATTATATTAATACAGTTGTGATGCACTTAAGATACCATTATCCCAAGATTTATACAAGGGTATTTTTTCTTAAGAATTTATTGCAGATAAAAAATATCGCCTATACAGTCCACTTTCACGGTCCCGTACAGACGATATTTCACGTAAACTTATTTTATTTCATTTACATTTCCCAAAGTTATCAAATAATTACCCGATTCATTCATCAATCCTCTTTGATCTTAACGATAACTTTCTTGATAGGTGCCGGAGCGCCGTTAGCTGCCTTCGGCTTATGTGCATCCCAT
Source organism: bacterium (assembly GCA_963621525.1). Taxonomy (GTDB): domain Bacteria; phylum Bacillota; class Clostridia; order Lachnospirales; family Lachnospiraceae; genus Enterocloster. Next base: position 44,593 of record CAVFER010000014.1, read on the forward strand.
GGATTGAAGATGAGATACTGACCTTCTTTTACAACTACCTGCAGACCATCTGTGGTATTCTCAAAGAATACTACATCCTTATCTGGATTGTAAGGAGTCTTTACAGTCATTTCATGTGCAGGAGCATAGGTCATAACCTCACTTCCCTCGATCACGTACTGGATATCCGTATAATGCTCATGTGCCTCATACTTTGCCTCTTCCCACGGAATGGTAGTGTAAGCTGTGACATTTGCATATACGTCTTTTCCGTCAATCTCATACTTTCCAGGCTCTAATGCTGCAAGATCCGTACTCTTTAAGAAGTCTACTGCCTTTGCGTATCTTCCTTCAATACCTAAGTTTCTGTAAAAGTCCAAATTCTGTTTTTCATCAAAAATCATGGTCTTTTCTCCTTTGAGTGGTTTTTGACAGTGCTATTGATATTTTTCTATCATTTTCCCGTCTGTATCAGTATACACCCAAAGCAACCTGAAACTCAATCCTTTTCTTGCGGCTATTTGAAAAAAATAGTTTCAATCCAGCACATGGCTGAACTATTTGAAAAATTCGTGACCTCCGTATGCGAAAAGGTAGGTTAATCTGGAATCAAACCAACCTGCTTTTTTGCCGGAAGCCTTTCTATTCATAAAATACAACGCACCGTTTGAATAATCTTCCCCATCCAGTGCACGGTCTACACACCGGATGGTTTCAGCTGTTACTTTCACGGAATTAATTCTGCCATTAGATACCGGCTGGAACTGGGAACTCTGGTATACTACCGATTTAACATTTCCGGGGAATTTTCCTGAAAGAACACGGTTGATGATCACATCGGCTACTAAGATTTTGCCCTTTTCATCACATATACCGGCTTCTGCCTGAACGATTCGAAGTAGTACCTGGTAATCTTCATCAGATACCTTAATCCTTCTGGCTGCTCTTCTCTCTTCCTCTGCTTTCCGTCTTGCTTCAGCTTCTTCTTTTTCTTTTAGTATCTGTTTTTGAAGCGCTTCTATTTCTATCTGCGCATCTGCCTGTCTGCGCTGTCTGTCCCGGACATCTTTTTCCAACAGCGCGCCAGCCAGATGCTGACCTTCACTGTCTGTGTTTAAAAGTCCGAATTGTATTTTTGCTTCTGTAACAAAACTGCTTCCTTCAAAGAGCGCCTCTGTCTCCGGTTCCTCATCTGCTTCCAGAGATTCCACCGTCCTAGGTGCCGCCATTGCGTTTTTTCCGCCTCCGCCAAATCCATTGGCCGAAAAAGCAACTACTGCAATAACAACAGCTCCTGACATAAGGACAGAAGACGAACGATAATGTTTCTTTGTCATCTTAATAGAAATCGACCGGACAAACAACATTATAGACTGAAGGAATGAATGCCATGTAAGCATACATACTCCTCATATTCTTTCCCGAAGCATCCTGCTTCGTAAATCCGTTTCAGAGCGGTAAACTGCATCCGCCCCCAAGTGCCATTATGGGATATCTCACCCACTTTATGCCTGTTTTTCTGGGATGTATCGGTAATTATATGGGATTTAGTCTTACGCGTCAACCTTTATGTAACAACTTTGTCATGTTTTAATTTGAATTGTAAATTTCCCCAAATTCTTTTGTGCTTTTTGTATGATTATGTATGGTTTTAAGTCTTTAAAAGCAGCATATTGATGTTTTAATTTTTACATAATTATTACATCTTTGTTAAGAATTATTTTTGTTAATTTTTAGATTATTTATTTTTTCTGTTTTATTTAAACTGTTAGCGACTATAAATCCCTGATTTCGCGTAGTTCTGTTTTGTATTTTTTCCTGTGCGGTTTTTTTCATGAAATGGGCGCAACCCCCACTTTTAACATTTTTGTAATTTTTATACACATCAGACCAGGCCTGCCAACTGTTAAGAAAAACGTAAATTGCTGCCACAACTCTGCCACACTTCTGCCCTGTTATTTTCCTCTGTCATCTGATAAATTTATGATGTGATCACAAAGCAAGGCCAACACACAAACTACATCTCAATGAAAGCGAGGTATCTTTTTATGAAAAGAAACATAAAATATTCTGTTCTGTGCGCAGCTGCTGTTTTATCCTGCATGACTGTTTTCCCGTCATATGCTGAAACTTCTAAAGAGGATTATGAAACACAGTCTGAAGAAATCAGAGAAGAATGCAAAG
>CAVFER010000015.1:0-30292 GCA_963621525.1 bacterium
GTTAGTATCTACGATACCGATCAGCGGAATACCCAGAGTATGAGCTTCCTGTACGCAGATGTGCTCTTTCTTAGGATCTACGATGAAGATTGCGTCTGGGAGCTTCTTCATATCCTTGATACCGCCCAGGTTCTTCTCTAACTTATCCCATTCTTTCTTTAATTCGATAACTTCCTTCTTAGGAAGAACATCGAAAGTACCGTCCTGAGACATAGCTTCGATCTCTTTCAGTCTTGCAATACGGCTCTGGATGGTCTTGAAGTTGGTCAGCATACCACCTAACCATCTCTCGTTTACATAGTACATACCGCAACGCTCTGCTTCAGTCTTGATAGCTTCCTGAGCCTGCTTCTTGGTACCTACGAACAGAATGTTTCCGCCCTCAGCTGCGATGTCAGATACAGCCTTATAAGCCTCATCTACTTTACCTACAGACTTCTGTAAGTCGATGATGTAGATGCCATTTCTCTCTGTGTAGATGTATGGAGCCATCTTAGGGTTCCATCTTCTTGTCTGGTGACCGAAGTGTACACCAGCTTCCAGTAACTGCTTCATTGAAATAACGCTCATGTTCTTTACCTCCGATTGGTTTTTAGCCGGTTTATTGAGCTTAAACCGGTCGCATCCGCCTGCTTCTCATGCTCCCCGGAAGACCGTTTCCGGCACCTTTCCGTAGGATCCACAGACGTGTTTTTTATCAACTTTATGACTATAACATAAAAAAAGACAGTCTGCAAGTATTTTTTTACAGACTGTCCATGATCCTAGCCGACATTTTTGCAATATCTGCTCTTTTGTCGGATAAGCTGCTATTTCAAATTGGAATTAGAAGCTTTGATCGCTTTTAATTCGTCAAATACTACATCATTAAGGACTTTAATATAAGTACCCTTCATACCGGAAGAACGGGATTCAATGACGCCGGCACTTTCAAATTTGCGCAGTGCATTGACAATAACAGAACGGGTAATACCTACACGGTCAGCGATCTTGCTGGCAACCAGAATGCCTTCGTTTCCATCCAGTTCTTCAAAAATATGGATGATGGCTTCCAGTTCAGAGAAAGAAAGCGTACTGATCGCCGATTTTACGATCTGCACCTTACGTGTCTCCTCTGCATTTTCTTCGTTCACGGAGCGCATCATCTCCAGTCCTACTACAGTAGTGCCATATTCGCTTAAGATAATATCATCAATATCATACTGGCTGTCTGATTTGTAGATAAATAATGTTCCCAGTCTTTCCCCTGCAATATCGATCGGTGTGATAATCGCCTGATATTTTTTCACATTCTCTTCTGCAAATCCTAGTGTCGCCAGGTTTACGTTTTCTTTTGTAGACAACACACTGAGCAGACGTTCATTTAACATCTTATCTACATAACCGCCTACCTGATCTTCGATCAGCTCTTCAATCTCATCCACTCCAGGCCAGATACTTACTCCAAGCACTTTGCCCTTCTTGCTGATAACAAGGATATTGGATAACAAAATTTCACTTAACACTTTGCAAATGTCATTGAAAACAACCTTATGAGAATTGTTGTTATGCAATAGCTTGTTGATCTTTCTTGTTTTGTCCAACAACTGAACGCTCATGACTGAAACCCTCCTTATCTCAATGTTACGCTCCACAAATATGCTTTACTAATAATTGAATTTTAGCACAATTTTTGTCCAATAACAATAGTTTTTTGAAGATTTCATGTTTTTCCGAAAATAAAAAAGAAGGACAACTTTAATCTGTTTATAAAATCGTATCAGTTATGATCTGTTTGTTATTTCTGCATTTCCGACGGCTTATCCATACGATATCCGCAAGTCTCATTGGCACAGAGCAGCTTATTTCCCTTTTCCACCATATAAGAATCACATTTCGGGCACTTTAATGTAGATGGTTTCTGCCAGGACATGAAGTCACAGTCCGGATTTGCCTCGCATCCATAATACAAACGGCCCTTCTTGGTCTTCTTGCGCACCACTTCTTTTGCGCACTTTGGACAAGGCACACCGATCTTTTCCAGATACGGTTTTGTATTTTTGCACTCAGGAAAGCCCGGGCATGCAAGGAATTTTCCATGAGGACCATATTTTACTACCATATGACGTCCGCATTGGTCACAGATCTCATCTGTTACTTCATCTTCGATCTTAACAGATTCCAGTTCTTTCTGAGCAATGTTCACTGCCTCATCCAGATCCGGATAGAAGTTTCGGATAATGGTCTTCCATGCCACAGTTCCATCTGCCACACGGTCCAGTAAGGTTTCCATATTTGCTGTAAAACTTAAGTCCACAATACTCGGGAAGGACTTCTTCATAATACGGTTTACTACCTCGCCCAGCTCTGTTACATAAAGGTTTTTATTTTCCTTTGCTACATAGCGTCTGGCAATGATCGTGGTGATCGTAGGCGCATAGGTACTCGGACGGCCAATGCCCTGCTCTTCCATTGCCTTGACCAGAGATGCCTCTGTGTAATGAGCCGGAGGCTGTGTAAAATGCTGGCTTGGCAGAAGTTGTGCCAGTTTTAACTCCATTCCACTTTCAATGGCTCCGATCATCTGTTTCTTTTCTTCCTCATCGTCAGAAGCTACATAAACAGACATGAAACCATCAAATGAAAGACGAGATGCGGAAGTTGTAAACACATGTTTGCCAGCACGTATCTTTACAGATGTAGTCTCATATACAGCCGGAGCCATACGGCTGGCTGTAAAACGCTTCCAGATCAGCTGATACAGGCGAAAAAGGTCTCTTGGAAGAGATTCTTTTACCATAACAGGCGTCAGTGTAATGTCCGTAGGGCGGATGGCTTCGTGCGCATCCTGGATCTTGCCTGTATTCTTTGCAGAAGTTTCTCCTGCTGCTGCATAATTTTCACCATAATGCTCTTTCACAAAAGAACGTGCTGCTGCATCTGCTTCATCTGCTACACGGGTGGAATCCGTACGCAGATAGGTGATCAGGCCAATGGTTCCATGACCTTTAACTTCAACACCCTCATACAGCTGCTGGGCAATACGCATAGTCTTCTGAGTAGAGAAGTTTAATGCTTTGGAAGCTTCCTGCTGTAAGGTACTGGTGGTAAATGGGATGGGTGCCTTTTTAATGCGCTCTCCTTTTTTCACCTCATCTGTCACGTAGCTGACGCCTTCTAATTCCTTTAAAATGACATCCAGCTCTTCTTTGCTGTGGATCACAGCCTTGCTGCCTTTGGTCCCATCTTCGTTTGCCTGACCATAATACTTGGCATCTAGCTGCTTTTTGCTTCCGGCTATATTTAACATTGCATCCAGATTCCAGTATTCTTCCGGAATAAATGCGTTAATCTCATCTTCTCTGTCACAGATCATACGAAGGGCTACTGACTGCACACGTCCAGCACTTAAACCTCTTTTAACCTTTGCCCATAGCAGAGGACTAATACGGTAACCAACCATGCGATCTAACATACGTCTGGTCTGCTGAGCATTGACCAGGTTTATATCCAGCTCTCTTGGCGCTTTTAAGGATGCTTTTACTGCATTTTTCGTAATTTCGTTAAAGCTGATGCGGTATACCTGTTTATTTTTAAGCTCATCCAGTTTCAGAGCCTTCATCAAATGCCAGGAGATTGCCTCTCCCTCACGGTCAGGGTCCGTTGCCAGATAAATCTTATCTGCTTTTTTTACTTCCTTGCGCAGTTTTGCAAGCACATCTCCCTTTCCTCTGATGGTAATGTATTTTGGTTCGTAGTCGTGTTCTGGATCAAAGCCCAACTGACTTTTAGGCAGGTCTCTTACATGACCGCCGGAAGCGTCTACTTCATAATTGCTTCCCAAAAACTTTTTTATGGTCTTCACTTTTGCAGGTGACTCTACGATTACCAGATGATTCGCCATTGTAAACTCCTTATTCCTGTTCCTAAATTTATGGCCATATCCCCAATAATGATCCTGGCATCTTCCAGAGATCTTTTTATATTCTCATGGTCGGATACGCATCCGGAAACCGCAGAAAGCACTTAAAATAACTTTTTCGTATAATAAAGCCCCGCTGTTCTCACCGCATATCCGCCAAGTTCTAATTCCAGAAGAGCATCCATAGACTGGCTGACTGACAGCCCTGTCTTTGACGCTATTTCCTCTATATGGCGCGGTTCTGAATCTAGGCAACTATACACCATTTTTTCTTTCTTTGCAAGTCCCTTCTGCTTTTTTTCAGAAAGCTTTTCTTTCTTTTTTACAAAAATCCCCATGTTTTCAAGTACTGTTTCCGGTGAAAGAAGGACTTGAGCTCCCTCTGCGATCAGACGGTTGCAGCCGGCACTTAAGTCATCTGTGATCCGCCCGGGGAGAGCATAGATTTCTTTTCCCTGCTCTAATCCTGACTGGGCAGTAATAAGGGAGCCGCTTTTTTCTTTTGCCTCTATGATCAGAATAACGTCAGAAAGCCCGCTGATGATCCGGTTGCGGACAGGAAAGTTTCTGGGCATAGGAGGTGTCTTCAAAGGATATTCGGAGATCAGTCCCCCATGAAATGGTATGTCCTGATATAGTTCGTAATTACTTCTTGGATAACACTGATCCACCCCGCAGCCAAGTACTGCATAGGTTGTTCCTCCGGCAGCCAGCGCTCCCTCATGTCCTGCACCATCAATCCCCAATGCCATACCGCTGATGATCTGTACGTCGGCAGCTGCCAGTTCTTTTGCCATATAAGCAGCCGCTTCTCTCCCATAAGCAGTACAGTTTCTTGCTCCGATCACAGCTGCAGTCGCTTTCTCTTCTTTCGGAAGACTTCCCTTTATATAGAGTCCTAAAGGATAGTCATATACAGAACACAGTCGTTTCGGATAATCTTCGTCCAGGGGCGTAATAAAATAAATACCCTTTTCGCTTAGTTTATAATATTCCTCTTCCAGTCTGGAAAATTCCCCTTTCCAGGCATCAAAACGACGGGCGTTTTCTTCTTTTTTAAAGATACCCTTTTCCCATAATTGTGTTCCTTCTATATAATATGCCTTCTGAAAACCGTCTGCTGCTTCTTTTATACGGCGTATCTGCAAAGCTCCTGCATCCGGCAGATGGCACAGCCAGTATAAGAATACTTTCTCTATTGCTTCTGTCCCCATATCCGTTCCTCCAACGCCCTATAGCCAAAGGCTTCTGATAAATGTTCTTTCTGAATCCACTCTTCCCCGGCCAGATCCGCAATGGTTCTTGCGGTCTTTAATACTCTGTGATAACCTCTGGCACTTATACCTCTTGCCTCATACACACGCCTTGCAAAATGCTTCTCCGGTTCCTTTAATTTACAAAAACGCAGAATCTCTTTCTGCCCCATACGGCTGTTGTTTCGTATATTTGTCCCCTGAAAGCGTTTCGCCTGTATTTTTACTGCTTTTTCCACACGGCTTCGGATAGCTGCAGAATTCTCATTTTCCGTCGTCTGGCTTTCTAATTCTGAAAATGTTACAGGTGCAGCTTCCACACAGATGTCAAAGCGTTCCAAGATAGGTCTGGAGAGTCGATTTAGATAATTTTGTATCTGCATAGGTGTACAGTTACAGCGGCTTCTGTCTGGAAAGAAGCCGCAAGGACAAGGATTCATAGCCCCAAGGACAAGGAAATCTGCCGGAAATTCATAACTGCCTGCAACACGACTTATTGTGATGCGGTGCTCCTCTAAAGGTTCTCTAAGTGCCTCTATTGCCCCTCTGCTAAAATGCGGCAGCTCATCTAAAAATAAAACACCACCGGAAGCAAGGGATAATTCCCCAGGTTTTGGCTCTTTTCCTCCTCCTGTAAGTCCCTGAGGTGAAATCGTATGGTGGGGGCTGCGAAAAGGCCTTTGTAAAAGCAATGGCTGCCCCTTTGGAAGCAGACCACAAAGACTGTATATTTTAGATATCTCTATATTTTCTTCCCAGGAAAGGGCCGGTAGGATGGTAGGTATCCGCTTTGCTACCATGGTTTTTCCTGTTCCGGCACTTCCGCACATTAAAAGGCCATGTTTTCCGGCTGCTGCTACTTCTGCCGCCCGGCGCAAAACGCTCTGTCCACAGATTTCCTTAAAATCAAAGGGATACTCCGGTTTAAATGTGCGGCCGTTGACAGTAGTGGGTATTTCCTGAACTGCATCTTCAAAACTTTTTTGTGATAATGCTTCCTGTAAATGGCGAAGGGATCTTATGCCAATTATCTGTATTCCTTCTACCAAGTCCCCTTCTGCCATATTTTGCATCGGCAAAAGGCACCTGCGAAAACCCATCTCTCTGGCAGCCGATACCAGGACCAGCACACCTCTTACCGGCTTTACACTGCCATCCAGTCCCAATTCCCCAATCAGAAGGGAGTCCTTTAACTTCTCGGCTGATAACAGTCCGAAAGCCCCTAAAACAGCTGCCGCAATGGGCAGATCAAAGGCTGTTCCCTCCTTTCGGCTTCCTGCCGGTGACAGGTTGACTGTGATTTTTTTTGCCGGAAGTTGAAAATCGGAATTCTTAAGTGCTGTTCTGACCCGTTCCTGGGCTTCTCTTACCTCCAGTGCCAACTGCCCGGAAATAGAAAATCCCGGCAGCCCATTGGATACATCTGCTTCTACAGATACCAGAAATCCTTCCATACCGCGGATTCCTACACTGTTTATCTGCGTAAACATGCGCAACGCTCCTTCCTGTTGTCTTCTGACAGAGAGATACACATCTCCTACTGTCTTTTGATATTTTTCTGGGATTCTTTATTCTTGTGGAATCAAAAATAGAATGAATAATAAACATAGTAGATAATACATTCAGAAAAAATATTGAATGAGAGATAGTTTCAGTGTATCCAAGAAAAGAGCAAATTGCAAGCACATTTTAATATATGTTTTAAAATACGGCAGTACCGCGCATCATACGCCATACTGCCGTGTTATCAGATCACCTGATTTAAAAGGCAACGGATACTGTCCTTCGCTATATTAATCTCTGTAACCGTTTGGATTCATGCTCTGCCATTTCCAGGAATCTGCGCACATTTCTTCAATTCCCTTCTCAGCTACCCAATCAAGTTCTTCCTTTGCTTTGGTACAGTCAGAATAGCAGGTTGCGATATCTCCGTCCCTTCGTGGCTGGATCTCGTATTTCAAGGTCTTTCCGCAAGCCTTTTCATAAGCATGAAGTACATCTAACACACTGTATCCAACGCCGGTTCCAAGATTGTAAATGCTGACGCCTTCTTTTGCTTCCAGCTTCTTCATCGCCTTTACATGTCCCTTGGCCAGATCTACTACATGAATGTAATCTCTGACGCCGGTTCCATCCGGAGTGTTATAATCATCACCAAATACATTTAAATGATCCAGTTTGCCAACAGCAACCTGAGCAATATACGGCACCAGATTATTCGGGATACCCTTAGGATCCTCGCCAATCAAACCGCTTTCATGAGCACCGATGGGATTAAAATAACGAAGGAGCATTACGTTCCACTCCGGATCTGCGGTATGCAGGTCTGTAAGAATCTGCTCTAACATTCCCTTGGTACGTCCGTAGGGATTGGTTATCTCACCCTTCGGGCACTTTTCTGTAATGGGTATCTGGGCCGGATCACCATAAACAGTTGCCGAAGAACTGAATACAATGTTCTTAACACCATGATTTCTCATCTCATCACAGAGGATCAGGGTTCCGGTAATGTTATTATTATAATATTCAAGAGGTTTGCGGACAGACTCACCTACTGCCTTCAGGCCTGCAAAATGGATCACAGCCTCAACATTCTCCTTGTCAAAGATCTCTTTTACCTTTGGCTGGTCAAGCAGATTCACTTCATAAAATTTCAGTTTCTTTCCTGTGATCTGCTCCACCCTGTCTAATGCCTTTTTACTGGAGTTATAAAGATTATCCGCTACTACTACATCATAACCTGCATTTAACAGTTCCACACAGGTATGACTGCCAATATACCCGGCTCCTCCGGTCACTAAAATAGCCATTGCATTATCCTCCTTGTTTCTCGCATCTTTCTTCTCAAAAAGTCCCAAGACTTTTATTGTTATTAGTATAGCGTTAAATCCATATAATAACAATGCACATTTTTTATATCTTCCTATGATTTTCTCTTCAGAATCTGATGTTTTTCAATGTTTTTTTCTCAATCCTGCTTACATAATTTCTTATTTTTCAGCCGTATCATCCTCTTCTCCCAATGTAAATAACGGTTTATATTTGCGGCTGTCAATGCTATGGTTATAGGCCATGGCCTCATAATCCAAAACCTGCTTTCTGTTTGGATTTTCCTGTGATTCTGCCTCTGACCAGGATTGATAGTTTCCCTCTTTATCATAAAGTCCGAGAAAATGAAGGACCGGATAAGTCTGTGACAGATTTAACAGAAAATGATTGTATGGAGTCATCTTTAGACCTGCCAGCTTCAAAACATAAGAAGACAGATACACAGCTCCCAGGTTTCCCATATCTTTTGAGGGCTGTTCATAATTGGTCCAGATAATAAATGGAGTTTCATACCACATTAAACGTTTTTCTACGGATACCTCATCACTTGGAATTCCATATATTTCATCAAAAAACTCATCTTCTACACTTGGCTGGTGATCTCCAAACATAACGATCATGGTAGGCTCATCACTGTGGCTGAAATAATCCAGCAAATAAGCGAACGCATCATCCGAGCGCTTTACCAGAGAAAGATACTGGTCAGCTTTTGGATATTTTCCCTCCATATCACCGGTCAACCATACAGTCTGATCAAACTCATCAAAAGTCACATCATATCCACCATGGTTCTGCATGGTGACATTAAATAAAAACAGCTTTTCCTGTGGATCTTCTTTTTCTTCTACTACCTGGATCAGTTTTTCAAAATCTCCCTGATCACTGGTATAATAGCGAATCTGTTCACTGTCTGCAAAATATTCCCCATCTAAAAATTCATCAAAATCCATATTGGAATAGCAGGTATTCCGGTTCCAGTTTTCTCCCGGATATGGATGCATAGCTACCGTACGGTATCCCTGATCTTTCATGGTACTTACCATGGTCCAGGCATCTGGTTTTACATTAAACTGATAAGCAATGGAGTTTGAAGGAAGCATGGCAACGGAATCTCCGGTGAGAAACTCAAATTCTGAGTTGCTGGTCATAGATCCAAATACCGGCATGCAAAGATTTCCTTTAATGGTATTTTCTGTCAGGCTGTTGATAAAAGGGAAATATTCCTGGTTTGTGGAAAAATCTCCATCTACCCGCAGGTCAGACAAACTTTCGTTCATAATGCAGATCAGATTGACTGGCTGAGTTGTTACATCATAAGACAAAATATCATCATTTTCTATTTCTGCAGCATCTGTTTGCTGCTCCTGCTCTACTTTTGCGAAAATTTCTTCGTAAATCCTCTCCAGCCGTCCATGGTTGTATTCTGCCGGCGGTCTCTTTACCATATACCGAAATGACAGTGCTGTAGATAAAATATAGCCGTAAGACTCATAGGTATCGTTCACTGCCCACATGTTAATTCCCAATCGATATGTAGGAATGATACTGAAAAAAAATCCGAAAATAAAGACCATTGCCGTTCCCACACAGGGGAGGCCGAAGATCAGCCTCTTTTTTAAGCCTTTTACATGAACAGGAAAGAACCATAGGATAATATTTGCTCCTATTACTGCCTTCGCCGCCTGTATCATCTGATGTGAAATAACGAATGTATAATTTCCGGATACTGTCATAGCAGTGCGTACTGCCAATACATCCCAGATCATGATCGGCCGGTCTCGAAAGTCTACTACAAAAGTCTCCGCAAAGGAGATCAAAAGCAATGCTATGGACACTACAGGCACTGATATACGAGTCGTTCCTGTAATACCTGTAAGGATAAGATACAGTACATATGCCCAGCATATATTTAATACTGTCATAAGAACGGAAATATTTTCCAGATTGCCTGTTACATACTCAAACAGATAATATGACAGACATGGAACAAGAAAAAGACACAGATAGCCTGCGCCTTTTATCATATATTTGCATATAGTTATAAAAATATTACTATTTTTTGCAACTGTATTTTCTGTGACTTTTTTTTCTACTGTTTTGCTCTCTTCTGTATTTCTGGTCTCTTCTGTCACCGGTTTTGATCCTTCTCTTCCCGTATCACCACGTATCTGGGATATCTTTTTTCATATACTTTTTAGCACACTTCTAAAAATTTTATCATATTTTGTAATCACTTTCAAGAATCAATCCGGAAGGATATGCCCCGTTTTAATGTTTCTGTTATACTTACAGACGGATTACATATTTTCCAGAAATAATACGGCGATAAAAAATAATAGTCAGGACAGTAGCTGCGATCCATCCAAATGGCCAGGCCATCCAGATACCTGTGCTTCCAAAGTATCTTGTAAGCAGCAATGCTACCAGTATACGTAAAATCAAGTCAGGAACAGTTGCCATTACAAAGTAATGCATAGCACCTGAACCACGGATGATGCCGTCTGTCATTAACTTAATGGAGATTATAAAGTACATAGGGCTTACAATATGCATAAATTCCTGTCCTGCATTAATAGCATCCACGCTGGAATCATTTAAGAACAATCCCATCATCTGCCTGCTGGCAAAGAAGTAAAGGATCACAAAAGGAAGGCTGGCGATCACCGATAAACGGATACCTGTACAAAATCCCATTGGCAGCCGGTCTTTCTTTCCTGCCCCCAGGTTCTGGGCTGTATAGCTGGAAAGGCAGCTTCCAAGAGCCATAAAGGAGTTGATAGCAAAGGTATTTAACTTAATAGCACCAGAATAACCTGCGATCACCGCAGAACCGTAGCGGTTTACGATCTCCTGGACAAACATATTTCCAATAGATAAAACGCTCTGCTGCATAATGCTTGGAATGGCAATCGCCGCGATCTGGGCTAAAAGCACAAGATCCAGCCACTTAAAGGTTCCTTCGCAGTTGATCCGTTTTAATCGCATTGCAAGGAATGTAAGGGCCAGAATGGCGGAAATGCCCTGTGCAATAAAGGTAGCCCAGGCAACACCTGCCACTCCCAGTCCCACGCAGGCTACAAAATAATAATCCAGGATAATATTTCCCACAGAAGAACCGATCAAAAAATACAGCGGTGTTTTAGAATCCCCCAGCGCAGTAAAAATACCGGTACACACATTATATAAAAGCAAAAATGTGATGCCATAGACATAGATCTTTAAGTAAAGCTGTCCATCTGCAAAAATATTTTCCGGTGTATGGACCAGATGCATCATGCTGCCGCAGAAAAAAAAGCCGACAAGTGTGAGTAAAAAACTCATAAAAGCGCATGCAACGAAGGCAGTGCTCACTGCGGACTTCATTCTGGCCATATCCTTAGCGCCAAAAAGCCTGGAAACCACAACAGAGGCTCCCAGGTTGGTTCCTACAGCAAACGCCATAAATATAACAGTAATAGGATAAGATGCCCCTACTGCCGCTAAGGCATCCTCTCCTGCAAAACGGCCTGCAATACAGCTGTCTGCAATACTGTAGATCTGCTGAAACATAACACTGACTACCATAGGCAGCAGAAAGCGCCATAAAATCTTATCCGGGTGCTCTCTGGTAAGGTCTTTTATCATAAGTACTTTCCCCCTGAAATCTGGCCGGACGGACGCTCTCTCTGATACCGGATTGCTGCGTGCTTTGTACTCTCGCAATCCTAAAAACTTAGTGGTGGAACAGGCGAATACCGGTAAATGCCATTACCATACCGTACTGGTTGCAGGTATCGATGACCTGATCATCTCTTACTGAGCCGCCGGGCTGTGCCACATATTTTACACCGCTCTTGTATGCCCTGTCAATGTTATCTCCAAACGGGAAGAAGGCATCAGAACCTAAAGCTACGTCTGTAAGTCCGTCTAACCATGCTCTCTTTTCTTCTCTTGTAAATACTTCCGGCTTCTCTTTAAAAATCTTTTCCCATCTTCCGTCAGCCAGGACATCCATATAATCTTCTCCAATATATAAGTCGATGGCATTATCACGGTCTGCTCTGCGGATACCGTCAATAAATGGCAGATTTAATACCTTGGGATTCTGGCGCAGATACCAGTTATCCGCCTTGCTTCCAGCCAGTCTGGTGCAGTGTACTCTGGACTGCTGTCCTGCACCGATGCCAATGGCCTGTCCGCCCTTTACAAAGCATACCGAGTTAGACTGGGTGTATTTTAAGGTGATCAGAGAAATAACCAGATCCATAGCCGCTTCTTCGGTCATATCCTTATTTTCTGTAACAATATTTTTAAGCATCTCTTTATCGATCTTTAAGTTGTTGTGCCCCTGTTCAAACACAACACCAAATACCTGCTTACGCTCTAATTCTTCTGGTACATAGTCAGGATCGATCTGAATTACATTGTAATTGCCGTTTTTCTTGGATTTTAAGATCTCCAATGCTTCCGGTTCATAACCTGGCGCAATCACGCCGTCAGAAACCTCGCGTTTAATCAGCTTTGCAGTAGCAACATCGCATACATCCGACAGAGAAATGAAATCACCGAAAGATGACATACGGTCTGCACCTCTGGCTCTTGCATAAGCACTTGCAAGAGCAGAAAGCTCTCCCTGATCGTCTACCCAGTAGATCTTGCGTAAAACATCATCCAGAGGAAGCCCCACTGCTGCTCCGGCCGGGGATACATGCTTAAAAGAGGTCGCTGCAGGAAGTCCGGTAGCTTCTTTTAATTCCTTTACCAGCTGCCAGCCGTTTAATGCATCTAAGAAGTTGATATAGCCTGGACGGCCGCTTAAAACAGTAACAGGAAGATCTCTATTATCATTCATGAAGATCTTTGCAGGTTTCTGATTTGGGTTGCATCCGTATTTTAATTCCAGTTCTTTCATTTGAAATTCTCCTTTTTATATCAAATGTGTTTTCAAAGTCTTTTTGCAGTTTTTTTATCTTACCGATCCTTACTTATTCTTGTTTACAATGCGAGTCTCCCATTTGCCTGTTTCAATATCAATAAAACGTACAAACAGAGATACTTTGTTATCTTCGTTTAAGCTGTTCCAGACTTTATCTGTAAATTCATCAATGGTTCCGTCTATCTCTACAGGCTTTGGCTCTCCTTCAAAGCTTGGAAGGGGATTGCCGTCATGCATATAGGTATGGATAAAATGGCCCATTCCGGCAACCGGATTTTCATATGCAAATGTAAAGCGCAAGCAGGAATCAGGATTTCCCTGATTGCTCTTTAAAATGGACATGGCATAACTGTATTTTTTGTTTTCCACATGAAGAACACCTGAAATACGTGGGGTGTAGTTTGGTGCATCCGGTTCAAATTCACGGCTGCGAAGAGACTGTTCAAAGGTAAGCTGATGATCCATTCCTTCATAAATGGTATCAGTCTGATCACCATTTGTAACAATGGTCTTATTTCCCAGTACACGGACCGGTGCGTAGATGATCAGGCTTGGATCCTCTAACTTTGCAGGATCAAATGCCTGAGTACGGATGCCGTCTCCCTCTTCTGCAAACACGCGATTTCGGCTGTTTGAGCTGCGGCCCATGATAAAATAAGCGGTAACAGCTTTTTTACCGTCCTTGCTTTCGCCAATCACAATGCCACGGCCCGGGTATACATTTTCTTTTAATTCCTGTTCCAAGTTTTTCATATACATAGTATGATCCTCCTGTTTATTCAAATCTGGGGTGTGTTTCCGCCAAAACGGGAAATATAGCAGACATAGCACGCATAAAAAGCCGCCCACCTGCGCACGAAAACAACCTATCGTGCCCAGGCGGACGGCTTTCACTTCTTTGCGTGCTCCCTGTGGTTGATCCACTTTCCGCCAGTCACACGCCGTGCTCTCTAACTGATTTTAATATATATGTTTCTTACTAATAATGCAAGTGCTTTTTAGAAGTTTTACTTATTAGTTTTTCTTATAATTTATTCATTGCGGATTGCTGCCAGTGGGCTTAATTTCATAGCGCGCATAGCAGGCATGAAACCGGCTGCCATTCCTACAAAAATGGCAAAGCCAATGGCTGCAAGAGCCAGCCACAAAGGAATCCTGGATAGATTTCCACTCATCCCCATCATATCAGACATGCTTACAAAGCGGTTTACGATCACAGACACACCATAACTTAACAGTGCTCCCAGCACGCCGCCCATAAAACCGATAAAACCAGACTCGATCAAAAACATGCTGCGGATATTTCCCATATCACAGCCTAAAACCTTCATAACACCGATTTCCTTCGTTCTTTCATAAATGGACATCATCATCGTATTGGCAATACCGATCGCTGCTACAAACAGAGAAACTGCACCAATCCCTCCAAGAACTGCCTGTACCATGTCGGACTGCTGTCTGGAACTTTCCAGCCAGTCCATCTGGCTGTTGACCTGATAGCCTTGATCTGCCAGGATCTTCTGTACCTGGGACACATGTTCCATATCATCTACAAAAACTTCCGCGCTGTTGTATACAATATAATTTAATGCTTTTCCTTTCTTATTAGTAGGCTGTCCCGGAATCACTGTTCCTTTTTTAAAGACTTTTTTCAACTGATCCTTTAATCCGTCAATATCTGTATATACAGACCAGGAATAATTGCTCCAATCATCGAGTCCACCGGCGATCAGACCTGTAACCGGGATCATATATTTTTTCGGCGGCTTTACGCTGTTCCCATCATCTCCCGTGCTGCCTCCCTGACTCTGATAGTAGGCATCCATATCGAAAACAACAAAAATGGGCTTTCCCATAAGGTCCACATCTGGCAGTTCTCCCGTATCCCAATATCCTTTTCCTGTTTTTGCATTGGTAAAACGCTGGAGTACACCATTTCCGAACACCATTCCCATTTCACCGGAAGCAGGGATACGGCCCTCTCCCAGATCCAGCTGTTTTAAATAATCCTGACTTATGCCGTTAAGACTTATGTACTGCGCCTCGTATGCCCCCTGGCGCATCAGCACACTCATTTCCAGGACGGGTGATACGCCTGTTACATAGGGGATCTTCTGGAAATCCGCGATCACATCATCGGTAATATAGGAAGGCTCTCCACTCTTAGATGTGGAAGACGCACCTGAACCTCCAAGAGCCCTAGCGGAATTTCCATTATCACCTGCATAGACTTCTATCGTAGTCAGACTCCCCCAGGAGGCGATCTGTTCCATGGTCATCTCATTTAGACCAATTCCTAAAGAAACCATAACTACAATAGAAGCGGTTCCTATGATAACGCCTAAAACTGTAAGAAAAGTCCTTAATTTTCGCCTGCGCAGATTATTAACGCTCATCATCAGAAGATCAGGAAATCTCATTTTCATCATCCTTTTGCTGTTTTGCTTCTTTGTGCTTTTTGATGAACTTCACTGCAAATATAATTGCCGCAATGACAGCCACTAACACTGCACCGCCACCCGCTAAAAGAAGTTTATTATTGGCTCCGAAAGCAGTCTGTTCGGATACATCCATATCTTCCGACATGTCCATATTCCAGTCTTCTTTGACCTCTTCCTCTACCAGAAGAGTCAGCTCCTTTTCTACCGGTTCTGCTGGCTGTCCGTTTTCATCTTCATAATGAATGATCACACGGACCGTACCATCATCTGCAGTCGCAGCGATACCAGAAAGCATGGTGTCTACATTTCCCGTTTCACCCGGTTTGATATTTCCCACATAATAGTCCGTTGGCTTGATAGAATCTGCCTCAAAGTTTACTGTTACATTATAAAGTACTACTTTTCCTGTATTGTTGATGCCAAACATTACATTTGACTCAGATCCTACTGTCATAGAATCGGGCATTACATCCATATTGCTGGTGCTTAACCTCGCATACTGCTTTACCGGAATATCCACGATAATGCTCTCTTCCGCGTTCTTAAATTCCGGGCTGTCATATTTTTCTTTTACTGTAATACCGTAGGAGCGCTGATCCACTCCTGATTTGGCCGTAAAGCGAGCCCGTACCTCGGTGCTTTCTCCCGGCGCCAGGGAATTGACCACCTTAGATGCAGTTCCGCTTTCTGTGGTGAAAACAGCGCTATCAGAAACTTTTTCAGATTCCAGATTAAATAAGATATTGCTGGCAGGTACAGCAGAGGAAGCATTTTTCATACTTAAAATAAGATCAAATTCCTCTCCTGCGTATACATCCGCCGGTTCCGTGCGATAGCTGTCTACGATCACGCGGGCCTTGGTACGGTCGTTGGCATCAAAATCGCGGAGATCATCCTCTTTATCCTTGGATACTACATGGACGAAGAAGGTATTTTCTTCTGTGTGCAGATCTCCTTCCGAACTTAACCGGAATGTAATGGTAAATTTAATAGGATAATACCCGGTATAGGAATCCTTTCGGATGGCCATGCTGTAGTGAGAAGAAACACTTTCTCCCGGCTGAATCCGGTCGTAAGTGCGGTCATAGTTGCCATCATTGATCTCAAACGGGAACTTGGTATCGTCTTCCGATAAGCCCATAGATATGGTAACGTCCTGGGCAGTTGTTTCACGCTTATTTCGGAAGTTTACATCAAAATCAAGGACATTTGGATAAACGCCTCTTGGTGTGGACTGATTTTCACCTACTACAAAATAATTTCCCTCTTTTTTGTCCTCTTCATCGTCTGCAGAAGAAGAGGTGCTGGTGGAGATCCAGATATTAATATAATCTACATCAGAACCGCCGTCCCACTCCAACTGGATAGGAATACTGTAATAGCCCTGTCCCGCGTCCCGTCGCACTCTGGCAGACAGCGAAACGCTTTTTACATTTCCCGCCTTAATATTTCCCACATGCTTGGCAGTAAAGGTGGTCTCCATGATCTCAAACGGATAATAATCAATGGTATAATCACTGTCTCCGCTGCTTTCGATCTGCTGGAACTCACTGGTCTCAAGAAGGCTGACCCGCAGATTATTCATATCTTCATCTGTAGCACGGACACGGAAGGAAATACTCATGGACTTTCCGATATTTCCTTTTGATGCCTTTGTGGTAAATATGTAGTCATTGCTGCTGGCATTGGTATTATAACCCAGCTTAAAATCACTGGCATAGGCACTCAGGCAGCCGGCGACGGCAAATATCCATATAAAGGCTAAAAGCGCCATTTTTTTCCATACACTATTTCTCATTCTCACTCTCTCCTCTGACCCACTTCTATATTTACGATTTTGCCGTCTACTATACGTATCCGGCGGTCCGCATAGGAAGCCAGGTTATTGTCGTGGGTAACCATAACAAGGGTCTGGTCCTGTTCTTTTACGATCTTTTGCATCAGCTGCAGCACTTCCATGGTCGTTTTGGAATCCAGGTTTCCTGTAGGCTCGTCTGCAAAGATGATCTGTGGATTTACCACTAAGGCTCTGGCAATGCCTACTCTTTGCTGCTGTCCGCCGGACATCTGGTTTGGCATATGATTTTCCTGTTTGCCAACTCCCACCAATTCCATGTATTCTCTGGCCTTTCTCAGGCGTTCTTTCTTAGGAACGCCTCTAAATGCCAGAGGAAGGGCCACATTTTCTATGGCATTCATGGTATTTAAAAGGTTGTAGGACTGAAAGATGAAACCTACTTTTTCCCGCCGGAAAGCCACCAGCTGTTTTTCTGTTAATTTTTCTATATGTACATTTCCGATAAGGACCTCACCTTTAGTGGGCTTTTCCAGTCCCGCCAACATATTTAAAAGGGTAGACTTGCCGGAACCTGACGTTCCTACAATGGCTACAAATTCACCTTTAGGAATCTCAAAGCTGACACCGTTTAAAGCCCGGACTTTGGTTTCGCCTATACGGTATATCTTATAGAGGTCTTTTACGCGGATGACCGCAGGGGAATCTTTCCGGATTTCTGTGCTCATAGAAGCCGATGCTCCTTTCTATAACAGCTGTCTCTTCTCAACGTTCCACTCACGGGCACGCACTTCGTGCTCCACTGCCTGCTATCGCAGGCGGAACCTTCGTTGATGGTTCGGAAAAAGTCAGCGGACGCGTCACTGGCGCCTCCCCAACATGCTTGGCACCAAATGTCTGCTTCGCAGCCGCTTATCTTTCTCCTTCGCTCATCACATTATACCATAGTATCTCTGTTCAGGCTCTCTGTTTTTCCTTGAAAGTTCCTTAAATATTTCTTACTCTGCTAATGCAATTGTATTTTTATAAATTTTCCATAATTGTGCTTGACTTCCAACAACTTTTATGTAAGAATATCTCAAGGCACAAATCAGTGCCATTCTGGCTAAGATCAGCTGTCGCACTGGTTCAGTGCTGAAGTATTTCCCAAAATCATGTAATTGAATATAAAAGGCAAAGGAGAATCACATGAGACACTTATTGAATCCCTTAGACTTCTCTGTGGAGGAGATTGATGATCTTCTGGCGCTGGCAAGGAATATTGAAAAAAACCTTCCAAAATATGCCCATGTCTGCGACGGCAAGAAGCTGGCTACATTATTCTATGAGCCAAGTACCCGTACACGTTTAAGCTTTGAAGCTGCTATGTTAAACCTTGGCGGTAATGTTTTAGGTTTTTCATCTGCTAATTCCAGTTCTGCAGCAAAGGGCGAAAGCGTTGCTGATACCATCCGCATGATTTCCTGCTATGCAGATATCTGCGCTATGCGTCATCCAAAAGAAGGTGCTGCTTATGTAGCTGCCCAGAAGGCCCGTATCCCGGTCATCAACGCAGGGGATGGCGGACATCAGCACCCAACACAGACTCTGACCGACCTTATGACCATCCGTTCTTTAAAGGGTCGTCTGGACAACTTAACCATTGGCCTGTGCGGCGACTTAAAGTTTGGTCGTACTGTTCACTCCCTGATCAACGCTATGGTCCGTTATCCGGGTATAAAATTTGTTCTCATCTCTCCGCCTGAGCTTCGTATCCCTGACAACATCCGTGAGGACGTTCTGATCGCTAACAACATTCCATTTGAAGAAATTGGAAGCCTGGATGATTCCATCGGACAGCTGGATATCCTGTATATGACTCGTGTACAGAAAGAACGTTTCTTCAACGAAGAAGATTACATCCGCTTAAAAG
Organism: bacterium; assembly: GCA_963621525.1. Lineage (GTDB taxonomy): Bacteria > Bacillota > Clostridia > Lachnospirales > Lachnospiraceae > Enterocloster. The sequence goes on from CAVFER010000015.1 coordinate 19,047, forward strand.
ACTGCTATATCTTAGATAAGAAGAGAATGGCAATGGCAAAGGATGATATGTTCGTTCTTCATCCACTTCCAAGAGTAAATGAGATCTCTGTAGAAGTAGATGACGACCCAAGAGCTGCTTACTTCAGACAGGCACAGTACGGCGTATATGTTCGTATGGCTCTGATCATGACATTACTGGAGGTAGAAAAGCCATGTTAAATATCAGCGGATTAAAAGAGGGAATCGTACTTGACCATATTGAGGCAGGAAAGAGCCTTGATATCTATTATCACTTAGGTCTTGACAAATTAGACTGCCAGGTAGCTATCATCAAGAATGCACGAAGCAATAAAATGGGCCGCAAGGACATCATTAAGATCGAAGGCGGACTGGATAAGGTTGATCTTGATATCTTAGGATACATTGATCATACCATCACTGTTAATATCATCAGGGATGACCACATTGCAGAAAAGAAAGCGTTAAAGCTTCCTAAGAAGATCACCAACGTGATCCACTGCAAGAATCCTCGCTGTATTACCTCGATTGAGCAGGAACTGCCTCATGTTTTCTATCTCAGCGATGAAAAGACGGAGACATACCGCTGCCAGTACTGCGAAGAAAAATACAGCGATTTCAAATAAGATATGTAGTTTCTCTCTCACCCCACCTGCCGGTGGGGGATTTTTTTGCCATATATAATAAACAACGCGCAGATAGACAATCAGCGGACGCGCCACTGGCGCCTCCTCGATATGCATGGCAAAAAAAGACCAGACACATTTATCCGATCACCTATCGGACTAAACAGTCTGGTCTTTTATTATCCTTTTTATCTCTTACTTACGTTCTGGTGCAATCGTCTTATTACTTATTCTTCTTTGGAACCATAGCTTCCATACCGCCCATGTAAGGTCTTAATACCTCTGGGATACGTACAGAACCGTCAGCCTGCAGATTGTTCTCCAAGAATGCAATCAGCATACGCGGCGGAGCAACTACGGTGTTATTTAAGGTATGAGCCAGATACTTGCTTCCGTCTTCACCCTGAACACGGATCTTTAAGCGACGTGCCTGAGCATCACCCAAGTTGGAGCAGCTTCCTACTTCAAAGTACTTCTTCTGTCTTGGAGACCATGCTTCTACGTCACAGGACTTAACCTTTAAGTCAGCCAGGTCACCGGAGCAGCACTCTAAGGTTCTTACCGGTATATCCATGGAACGGAACAGATCTACGGTGTTCTGCCACAGCTTGTCATACCACATTGGGCTCTCTTCCGGCTTGCAGACAACGATCATTTCCTGTTTTTCAAACTGATGGATACGGTATACACCTCTCTCCTCGATGCCATGCGCACCTTTTTCTTTACGGAAGCATGGAGAATAACTGGTCATTGTAAGAGGCAACTGAGTTTCTGGGGTAATAGTATCAATGAACTTACCAATCATGGAGTGCTCGCTGGTACCAATCAGGTAAAGGTCTTCTCCCTCGATTTTGTACATCATAGCGTCCATTTCAGCGAAACTCATAACACCGGTTACTACGTTGCTGCGGATCATGAAAGGAGGTACACAGTAAGTAAATCCACGGTTGATCATGAAATCTCTTGCATAGGCAATAACTGCAGAATGCAGTCTTGCGATATCACCCATTAAGTAGTAGAAACCATTTCCTGCTACTCTTCTTGCTGCGTCTAAGTCGATGCCGTTGAAGCTTTCCATAATATCTGTATGATATGGGATTTCAAAATCGGGTACTGCAGGCTCACCGAAACGTTCAATCTCAACGTTTTCGCTGTCATCTTTACCAATTGGCACGCTTGGATCGATGATGTTAGGAATGGTCATCATGATCTTTAAGATCTTCTCGGAAAGTTCTGCTTCTTTTGCTTCTAATTCAGTCAGTCTTGCAGAATTAGCACTAACCTGCTTCTTAACCTCTTCCGCTTCTTCCTTTTTGCCCTGTCCCATAAGAGCACCGATCTGCTTGGACAGTTTATTTCTGCTTGCTCTTAAATCATCTGCTTCCTTCTGTGTAGTGCGGCTCTCTGCATCTAATGCGATCACCTCATCTACCAGCGGCAGCTTGCTGTCCTGGAATTTATTTTTAATGTTCTGCTTTACGATGTCTGGATTTTCTCTGACAAACTTTAAATCTAACATGACACTCCTCCTGGATCTTTCTTTCCTTATTATATAGCGTTTACTTCTATGGTATATAATGCCATGATACGCCAACTTCTATTGAGTATATAACATTTTACCAAGATTGAAAAGACCTTTTTATGTTTAAAAACAGGCAAAAGCCTTATTTTCCCTTATATCGCACCAACTGTCCCAGCAATTCTTCAAAACATACTCCATTTTCAACAGGGATCTGAAGTTCTTGTGATCGGCGGATACAGTTTTTTACAAAATCAGCAGCCAGAGTCACTCCCTCTGACAAGTTTCCCCCTCTTACGCAGACACCAGCCACTACAGAGGAAAATACATCTCCTGTGCCAGGACGCTCTGTGCCCACCTTTTTGCGGCGTATATAGGTCATTTTCTTTCCCTTTTCAGCTACTGCATTGACCAGGTACTCTCCTTCCCGTATCCCGGTGATCACAACGCCGGATGGTCCCATATCCAGAAGTTCTTCTGCAAGTGCTTTTATCTCTTTTCTGGTCCATCCTTCTTTTTTATAAGGTCTCTCTGTTAAAATACAGGCTTCTGTAAGATTAGGCGTTAAAATATCTGCCATTTTTGCCAGCTCTTTCATTTTTCTGCACATAGTCCCTGTATAAGTAGCATAGGCTTCCCCATGATCCCCCATGATAGGATCTACGATCACCTTTGTTTCTGCCCCCTTAAATTCAGTGATCATATTTTTGACAATCTGGATCTGGCGTTCAGAGCCTAAAAAGCCAGAAACAATGCCGTCAAAAGACAGCTTAAGCTCCTTCCATTTTTCAATATAAGGTTCCATTTTATCCGTATAATCGTCAAAAAAATAAATCGGGAAACCTGTATGATTAGAAAGCACGGAGGTTGGAACCGGACAGCACTGAATCTTTAGTGCCGCCAAAACAGGCAGAGCCGCTGTAATAGAACAGCGGCCGTAACCTGAAAGGTCATTGATCATTGCGATTTTTTTCTGGTGATATTGTATCATTTGTCACTCCCGGACATTTATTTCAGTTTTTCAAATAAGCCAGAACGAATCAGAGCCGTTCTCACTGGCATATAAACTACAACAGATGCAATCGCAGACGTAACTGCATTAATAGAGGTTGCTGCTACATTCCATGCAAGTGTCAGCTCTGCTGCAGGTTTTCCCATAATCCATAATTTATAGTAGTAACCTACTAACGGATCAAAGATCACATTAAATAACAGGCCGCATACGGCTGCTGCAATAGTAAAAGTTAATACTTTCCTGCTGTCTCTCGTTTCATTGATATGTCCCATGTGATGTGCTACCAGACCTGTGATCAGGCCAATGCAAAACTTTAAGATAAAAGTCTTTGGTGCATAGAACACATATACCGGATCAAAGAGATCGCCGATGGTCATACCAATTGCACCGCCTAAACCACCGTAAAAGCCGCCTATGAGCAATGCTCCTAACACGCAGACTGCATTTCCCAGATGAATGGAAGTTGCATCTCCTCCCGGAAGCTGGATCTTAAATTGCAAAAATGTAAATACTACGTAGGATAATGCGGCAAAAAGTCCGGTAAGAGCGATCTTATAAACTTTATTGCCCTGTGCCTTTGATTCTCCATGTACTGCCTGTGCTGTATTCATAATTTTCCTCCTCCGACCGGTTTTCTGTTAAAAACTGATCCGGCCTTTTCATTTAGAAAGTATACTAACACTTTGGTGGACAGTATTAAATATCCAGTTCAGGCATTTCAAGCCAGTCCAGTTCGGAGTCTCCTATCAGTCATGGGACTCTACCGTAATCAGGACACCGTCTGTAAAAGTGATGATTCCTTCCTCTTCCACCAGCTCATTGCTGATACAAAGGCTGGTTCCAATGGAAATATCACAATCTGCAAGAGGATATTTAAAGCCCTTTAAGGTAATCCCTGTCACCTCTTCTGTCAGAGGCAGGAAGGAAATATATTTTCCCCATATAGTATCTTTGTGGAAAGTATGATTTCCATCAATGAGATACAAACGGTTCTGGGTATCCACGATCTCTGCATAAACACCTTTTTGCAGACAGGGAAACAGCAGATGGATATTTCCGATCATATGGTCTAATCTGCCTCCTGTAGCCCCTAACATGGTAATGTTGCTGCAATTCATGGCAAGAGCCCGCTTAATAGCAAGTTCTGTGTCTGTATCATCCTTTTCCGGCTGGTGCACTTCCCATATAATGTGTTCCATCTTCCGGTAATAAGCCAGTATCTCCGGGTGAACGGTATCAAAATCCCCTACGATCACATCAGGAATGACCTCCAGCTCTTTTGCAGCTTCCAGGCCGCCGTCTACGGCGATCACTTTTTCATATTCATTTTTCTTTAAAAAAGAACCGGCGAAAGCAAGGGAAAGCTTCCCGCCGGTTAAGATCAGACAACGTTTCATTTCTCGTATTCCTTAAAGATCTCATTGAATTCTTTTACTCTTGCTGCAGGGTCAGCGCCAAATACAGCAGAGCCTGCTACAAATACATTAGCACCGGCTTTTAGCACTTCTCTTACATTAGCTGCGCTGATGCCGCCGTCTACCTGGATATCAGTGGTAAGACCTCTGGCCTCACACATCGCCCGCACCTGTTTTACCTTTTCTAAGGTGTAAGGAATGAACTTCTGACCGCCAAAACCCGGATTTACAGTCATGATCAGCACCATATCCACCTGTCCTAAAATACATTCCAGAACAGATACAGGAGTTGCCGGATTTAAGGCAACTCCAGCCTTGCAGCCTGCTTCTTTAATCTGGTTTACAACACGATCCAGGTGGGTACATGCCTCTGCATGCACGGTAATAATATCTGCACCTGCTTTTTTAATATCTTCTACATAACGTCCCGGTTCTTCCACCATCATATGAACGTCAAAAGTCATATGGGTAACCTTTCTTAAGCTTTTAAGGACCGGCATTCCAAACGAAATACTTGGAACAAAGGCTCCATCCATTACATCCAGGTGCAGATAAGTTGCTCCTGCTTCTTCGATCTCATGGACCTGCTCTCCAAGTCTGGTAAAATCTGCCGCCAGCAATGACGGTGCTACTTTGTATTCCATATTAATATCTCCTTTTCTGCTTTAATTCTTCATATATGAGACGGTAATTATCATAGCGGCTCTGACTGATTTTTCCTTCTGCCACCGCATCTTTTACACCGCACACTTTTTCTCCTATATGGACGCAGCCTAAAAATTTGCAGTCATCTTCATACTGGGCAAATTCCGTGAAATAGTCCTTTAACTCATTTACTTCTATATCCGGTGTAAACATAGAACTAAAACCCGGCGTATCCATCATATAAGTATCTTTTTCAACGAAAAACAGCTGTGAATGGCGGGTGGTATGCTTTCCGCGCTCGATCTTTCGGCTAATATCCCCGGTCTCCATCTCTGCTTTCGGCTGGATTCGGTTGGTTAAAGAAGATTTTCCTACACCGGAGGGCCCCGCCAGTACCGTAGTCTTTCCACGCAAAAGATCCCGCACCTGTTCAATGCCGGTCTCTTCCATGGCACTGATAAAACATACCGAATAACCGGCCGGTTCATAAATACTTTTATACCGGTCCATCAAAGTCTCATCTCCTAAATCCTGCTTGTTAAAGCACAAAGTCGCCGGAATGCCTTCCATGGACATCATTACTAAAAAACGGTCTAAAAGATTTAAGTTTGGTGCCGGATGAGTCAGTGCAAAGAGCACAAGCGCCTGATCCACATTAGCCACCGCCGGACGGATCAACTGGTTTTTTCTCGGAAGGATCTCATCGATATTTCCTTCCATAGTCTCTTCGTTCAACACAGAAAACTCTACATCATCCCCTACCAAAGGCTTAATCTTCCTGTTCCTGAAGATTCCCTTTGCCTTGCACTGGTATACTATATTTTCGCCATTATTTACATAGTAGAATCCTGCGATCCCTTTGATTATCTTTCCTGTCATTTTCTTTCTCCTCGCAACCTCCGTATCAGCCTACCGGGAAGAAAGAGACCGGATAAGAGGCGATCACTGTATCCTTCTCCATATCTACCACTTCTACAGTACCATTTTCTACTCCGTACGCCCCTTTGATCCTTGGGAATACGATAGGGATATCCTGGGATCCTACTATCAATCTCGGACTGATCAGGGGAGTATAAACTTCTGCCCCATTTGCGTCCTTCTGCTTTAACCGGATAGAAATTTTCACACTGCTTGTCTGAGAAGCCGGTCCAATATAATTACTTAAAGAACAGGTAGTATCAATGGAACCTATATAATAGGACTCCTCTGCCGCCTGTGCCTGGGTACTTCCTTCTTCTTCCATCTGATTGACTACATAGTCAACGGTAGACGAAGGATCTAAAACGGTACCCGGAAGCACAGACTGGCTTAAAACGGTACCTTCCGGCTTTCCGGCATCATAATCGTAAGTCACAGTACCAGTTTTTAAACCGGCTGCCTTTAAAAGAGCATCGGCTGTAACCTCATCTTTTCCGATCAGTTTCGGCACCTGTCCCTGGGCTGTCTTTGGACCTGTACTTACAACCAGTTCAACGGTATCTCCTACCTTTGCCTGTTCAGGACTGTAACGAATGATTTTTCCTGTTTCAATATTATCATTTGCCTCTTCTTTTAAGGTCACCTTCAGTTCTTTCTCTGTTAAAAGTTTCTGGGCATCTTCGCCTGAAAGCTGCTCCAGTCCTAAAGAAGAAAGGTCTACTTTGTCGCTTCCCTTACTGATGGTTACACCAACAGTGCTCCATTTTTCTACTACTTCCCCTTCTGCCACATCCTGACGCATAACCTGGTCTGCTTTATAGTTATCAGAATAATCTTCTGTTTCTATACTCATCACCAGGTTATATTCTTTTAGCTTGGCTTCTGCCATATCCTTTGGAAGACCAAGTACATTTGGCATATAAGTCTGGTTGTCTGCCAGGGAAACATTGATGGTTTCTGTTGCTGCCTCACTGGTAACTGCCTCTGTTTCTTTGTCCTGGCTGCTCTTTGACCAGAAAAGGCCCGTCAGCCTGGAAAATACAAAAATAACTACCACAGCCACTAAAACAGCTGCAAAAATACCCATGACCATGATAATGCGTTCAAACTGGGTACTTACATCTTTTTCTTTTTTTCTGCCGCTGTGCTTTTTATGAACTGGTATCTGAGGCTGGTCTTTCTCCTGCTCATATCCGTCCCCATCTGTTTCTTCTGTTTCCTGTGTCCGGATATCGGCAGATGGATCATATTCTGTTTCCTTCACTGCCCCGTCTTCTGTATGCGGTCTTCTGCGCTCCTGGATCTGTGACAGCTCTTCTCTGGAAATCGGTCTTGTTACATAAGGATCATTTTCCTCATCCGTCTGGGATACTGCCTCATAAATATCATAATCCGGATCTACCATTACATGGCGCAGGTCTGTGATCACATCTCCAATCGAAGAATATCGTCTGTCTGGCTTTTTTTTGGTACACTTTAAAATAATCTGCTCCAAGCCGCTGCTTACCACCGAATTTAACTCAGAAGGAGGCGTGATCTGTGTTTCCAAATGAGCCAGGGCAACAGCAACTGTATTGTCCCCTTCAAACGGAACTCTGCCAGTGACCATTTCATACATAGTGATGCCAAAGGAATAGATATCGCTTCGTTCATCGCAATATCCGCCTCTGGCCTGTTCCGGTGAAATATAATGGACAGAACCTACTGCTGTAGCATTCATAGTCTGGCTGGATACAGCCCTTGCAATACCAAAATCAGCTACCTTCACATTTCCGTCTTTAGAAATGATCATATTCTGCGGCTTGATATCACGGTGGATGATATGCTGCTCATGGGCAGCTGCGATTCCCTGTGCCACCTGGATGGCAATGCCGATGGCCTCTTTATTTTCAAGAAAACCCTTCTTTTCAATGTAGCTTTTTAAGGTAATACCCTCAATCAACTCCATAACAATGTAATGAAGGTCTCCCTCGTCTACTACATCATAAACATTGACAATATTAGGATGGGAAAGTCTGGCTGCCGCCTGGGCTTCCATTTTAAATTTGCTGACAAAATTTTCATCAGAGACAAATTCTTCTTTTAAGACTTTAATGGCTACCAAACGGTTCAAGGTATGGCATCTGGCCTTATAGACCACAGACATGCCGCCGGAACCGATCCGTCCTAATATCTCATAACGATCCTGAAGATATGTTCCCGGATTTAACATGATCCCATCCCTCCTTCCTGAGGCTTCACAAGTACAACTGCAATGTTATCTGTTCCCCCTCTGTTATTTGCCTCTGCGATCAGGCGTTCCGCCTTTTCCTTTAAGGTGCCTTCTGAAAGGACGATGGAACACATAGTATCATTGTCCACCATATTGCTCAGACCGTCTGAACACAGTAAAATGTGATCACCCGGCATCAGCTCTTCCTCAAAGAAATCCGGCTCTATATCCGGACGAATTCCTGCTGCCCGGGTAATGATATTCTTTTTCCGGTTGTAATCGGCGCTTCCTCTCTGCATCATTCCCATAGCTACCATTTCTTCTACATAGGAATGATCTCTGGTGATCTGGCGGATGGCCCCATCATGAATCAGATACAGACGACTGTCTCCTATATTGGCCACATAGAGAACCCCATCTTCGATCACAGAAGCTACTAAGGTACAGCCCATTCCCTGGAATTCCTCTCTTTCAAGAGACATTTCATAAAGGGCTTTATTCACTGTTTTGATCCCTTCTTTTAATTGGGTGACGCAGGAACCATCCTGACGGTGGTTTAAGTATACCACCAGATTCTCCACCATAAAGCGTGAAGCGTAATCTCCAGCCTTATGGCCTCCCATTCCGTCTGCTACCAGGAAAAGATCTGGCAGAGAACCTACTTTTTCAGGCGAAGCATAGATATAATCCTGATTCATGGAACGGACTCTTCCCGTGTCTGTCAGTGCATAGGCTTCCATATCAGATCTCTCCTTCCTCCAGATAGCTCTTTCTTAACTGACCGCAGGCACCGCCGATATCACGGCCCATTTCCCTGCGCACCGTTGCGTTAATTCCATGCCGTTCCAGATATTTTTTAAACTGTTCAATAGCCTTTCTGTCTGACTGAACATAATCCCTTTCTTTAATAGGGTTGACCGGAATCAAGTTCACATGTCCATGCTGGTCTTTGATCAGTTCTGTAAGGGCTTTTGCCTCGTCTAAGTTGTCATTGACTCCTTTTACAAGGCTGTATTCAAAAGTAAGTCTTCTGCCTGTTTTTTCAAAATAATAATGACAGGCTTCTAACACATCTTTTAACTTAAAACTGTTTGCTATAGGCATTAAAGTCTTTCGCACTTCGTCATTTGGCGCATGTAAAGACAAGGCCAGCGTGACCTGTAAGCCCTCTTCTGCAAATTTGCGGATCCCCGGCACAATGCCGCAAGTAGAAATGGTCAGGTTTCTCTGGCTGATATTTAATCCCTTATCACTGGAGATCAGACGGATAAAACGGACTACATTGTCATAATTATCCATTGGCTCACCAGATCCCATAACTACGATATTTGACACCCGCTCTCCTGTAATGGTCTGAATTCGGTAGATCTGGTCAAGCATCTCTGAAGGACGTAAGTTTCGCTCCATACCGTCCAAAGTGGACGCACAGAAACGACAGCCCATACGACAGCCTACCTGAGAAGAAATGCATACGGAATTTCCATGGTGATACTGCATCCATACACTTTCAATCACATTTCCATCCTCTAAGCGGAACAGATATTTTCTGGTACCGTCAATGGCAGAAATGCGCTCTCCTGCTACCTGTAATGCAGTAAAACTGTAGTTGTCCTTTAATTTCTGACGCAGATCCCTTGACAATGTACTCATGTCGTCAAAGCTTTCTGCCAGCTTTACATGGAGCCAGTCATAAAGTTGCTTTGCCCTGAAAGATTTCTCTCCCAGGGCTGTCATCTCTTCTGTCACTTCTTCCAGTGTCATAGACTTTATATCTTTTTTGCCTTTTGTATCGATCAGGTCTAACATAATATGTAAATACTCCTATGCTTCTCTTTTAAAAACACTGATGAAAAAGCCGTCAAAATCATCAAAAGGGGAAATACCTGGAAGGATCTGGATCTGACCATTTTTAAGGTCTGCTCCCGGATATATATCCTCTTTTAAACCTGCAAATTTCTCTCCCTTTAAGTCAAATGCTTCTGTCAGGTCTTCCGGCTTAAATGGAAGGTTTGTGGCGATCCAGCGGGCATTTTCTGTGTTTTCTTCTTTATTGATGGTGCAAGTACTGTAGATTAATCGGCCTCCTGGTTTTACATATTTCCATACAACAGAAAGGATCTCTTTTTGCAGCTTTGAAAGCTCTTTTAAGTTTTCTTTTGTAGTATGATATTTGATATCCGGTTTTCTTCCAATAATTCCCAGTCCGGAACAGGGCAGATCCGCGATTACCAGATCCGCTTTATTTTCACTTTCCGGATCAAATTCTGTTGCATCCCACTGGACAGCTTTTACATTTAACGCACCCATGCGACTGGCATTTTCTTCGATCAGCGCCACCTTCTGGTATGTAAGATCCCTGGCTTCCACACAACCTGTACCTTCCATCTTATCTGCCAGATGCAGGCTCTTTCCGCCGGGAGCTGCACATACATCTATAATATAACTGCCTTTTGAGGGGGCAGCCAGCTCTCCCACCAATGCAGAGCTGATGTCCTGTACCTGGATCCAACCTTTCTGAAAAGCTTCAAGACGTTCCAGATAATCATAATACGATAATGTAAGCATCGCTTCAAAGCCTTCCACCTGCATAGCTGTAACCTGCTGGTCTTTTAAAGATGTAAGGATTTCCGCTCTGGAAGCAAGATTTAAATTGCATCGCACCCATACAGGACGTTCTTTTAAAAAAGATGCCGCAATCTTTTCTGCATTTTCCTTACCCCAGTCTTCTTCCCACATAGAATACATCCACTGTGGAAGGCTGTAGCGCAGATAAGGCTTATTAAGATCCAGTTCTTCTTTATTTCTTGCAATGGTACGCAAAACTCCGTTTACAAAGCCTTTCAGCCCCTGAAAATGGTGGTGTATAGCCAGTTTTACTGCTTCATTGCAAACAGCAC
>CAVFER010000015.1:30302-45786 GCA_963621525.1 bacterium
GCACTGTCTGGTACACGATCCATGTAAAGGAGCTGGTAGACGCTCATCCGCAGGATATTACGGATGAGCGGTTTCATTTTTTCTGTTTTTGTTTTTGAATAACTGTTTATGATATAATCAATCTGAAGCAAATATTCCAGAGTTCCTTCTGTTATTCTGGTGATAAATGCCCGGTCTGGTTTTTCCAGATACTGATATTTGCTTAAAGCCTGATTTAATACAAGATGGACGAAATTGCCCTTATCCAGTACTTCTGTCAGGACACCCAGTACGATCTCCCGGTTTTCCAGGCCTCTGTCTATGGCTTTTGCCATATCACGTTCCCCTTTCTAGTCATTTCTGCGTCTGTTTCCAAACAGGAGCACAAGTCTTAAAAGCTGCAGCAAGGACGCTGCGGCTGCGGCCACGTAGGTCAGTGCCGCTGCATTTAATACCTGTCTTGTCTGTCCGACTTCTCGGCCTTCTAAAATGCCGATGGAATCAAGAATGGCTACTGCCCTGTGAGAGGCATTGTACTCTACGGGCAGTGTAACGATCTGAAACAGAACAGCCAGTGAAAACATAAGGATGCCAAGGTTGATAAGACCAGTTCCTCCTAATACGATACCAAGGATAATCAGAAGCCATGAAATCTGAGAGCCAAAATTAGCTACAGGAACTAAAGCTGCACGCAGTCTTAAAGGCACATAATCTTTTGCATCCTGAATGGCATGACCACACTCATGGGCTGCTACACCAATGGCTGCAATAGAAGTAGAACCATAAACGGTATCAGACAGGTTGACGGTCTTACTTCTTGGGTCATAGTGGTCTGTCAGTTTTCCTGATACATGGCGTACAGTCACATCATAAATTCCCTGGGACTGTAAAATACGCTGTGCTGCCTGGGCCCCGGTCATACCGCAGCGGCTGGCTACGGAAGAATAGTGGCTATAGGTAGTATTTAACTTTGCAGATGCTCCCATGGAAAGGAGCACACCAATGAGGATCAAAATATAGGTTGGGTCAAAATAATACATAGGCATATAGCCGTACATAAGATCACTCTCTTTCTATATACATGCTGTTGGGATCAAAAGGTATTTTAATCCCAACAGAATTTTTATTCCTTACGCCCCAGGATTTCTCCCGGTGCAATGGCAAAGCCTCTCAGCAGCGCATCTGCTGCCATACGTTTTTTCCCTTCTAACTGAAGTTCATTGATCTTTAAAATGCCCTCTCCCGCTGCAACAGTAAAACCATGTTTGTCAGCCTGAAGGACCTGGCCTGGTACTGCATCCGCCGGAACCGTTTCCTCTAACACATCTGCATCCCAAAGCTTTAATGTCTTTCCATTATAAAAGGTATAAGCACTTGGCCATGGATTTAAACCACGGATCAGACGTTCAATAGCGGCTGCTGACATAGTCCACTTGATCTCGCCTAAGGCCTTTGTCAGCATCTTCGCGTAACAGGTACCTTCTTCTGTCTGCGCAGTTCTTGTGATCGTCCCTTTTTCCAGCTTTTCCAGAGTCGATAAAATCAAAGGACCGCCTGCTTCACTCAACTTATCAAAAAGGCTTCCACCTGTTTCTTTTGGATCTAACGGGATCACCTGCGTCTCTAAAATATCACCTGTATCCAGGCCCACATCCATCATCATGGTTGTAACACCCGTCTCTTTTTCACCGTCGATCACTGCCCACTGGATGGGTGCCGCACCACGATACTTTGGAAGTAAAGATGCATGGATGTTTACACAGCCATATTTTGGAAGATCAAGAATCTCTTTTGATAAGATCTGTCCGAAAGCGATAACAACAATGGCATCTGGTGCTTCTTTTTTTAATACTTCTACAAATTCCGGTGTTTTTACCTTCACTGGCTGGTATACCTGAATGCCATATTCCAAAGCCTGGATCTTTACCGGAGTCATCTGGACATCTTTTCCTCTGCCCTTTGGCTTATCCGGCTGGGTCACAACGGCTGTTACCTGATGACCCGCTTCTACAATGGCTTTTAATGCCGGTACAGAAAAATCCGGCGTTCCCATAAATACAATACGCATGTGTATTTCTCATTCCTTTCAAAATTGTCTCAGACAACTTTCCCCGGCGCAAATGCGCCAAGGGGCTTATTTTATTCTTCTGTAATCTCTTCTTCGTCGTTTGCAGTATCCATTAACTCGCCTTCTACCAGTTCCGTATAAAGCTGACCGTCTAAATGGGCACATTCATGGCAGATCGCTCTTGCAAGTAAATCTTCGCCTTCTACTTCGATCTCATCCATATTCTCATCTAATGCTCTTACGACTACATGATTTGGTCTTGTAACAACGCCTGTTTTTCCCGGAACGCTTAAGCAGCCTTCATAACCGGTCTGTTCTCCGTCCTGTTTAATAATTTCCGGATTGATCAGTACATACTGATAACCGTCTTCTACATCAATTACTACGATTCTTTTTAAAATACCTACCTGTGGTGCTGCAAGACCTACACCGTTTGCCTCATACATTGTCTCGAACATATCTTCGATCAGCTCTCTTGTACGGTCGGTCATCTCTTTCACCGGTTTACATTTCTTATTTAAAATTTCATCCCCAATAACGCGGATCTGACGAACTGCCATTTTTATCTCTCCTTTTTCTATTTCCTTTCGTACTCACGAATCCCGTGCTGACACGCTATTATCTGCTATCGCAGACGATTCGTTCGTTAAGTCAAGTCAGACTGGAAAACAACGCTTTCAAGGTCCTGTGCCTCTTTTAAGCACTGTTCTGCCATTTTCCTGATGTGTATCAGTATATCATAGTTTTCCTGCTTTATATATAAAATTTTTCTATAAATATCATTAACTTTGTACACTGTGGCATTTACAGGGCCAATGAACTGGATCGTTTCAGGCTTTGACAAATCCTCATTTTTCCCGTTCCACTGTCTCAGGTGAGCTTCTAATAAAGCTGCCGCCTGCTCTAAACGCCCCTCATTTTTATCTGCGATCTGGATGGTCAGAAGCCCTAGCGCAGGCGGATAACCAAGAAGCTTCCTGAAATTCATTTCCTGAGTGTAGAAGGCCTCATAATCCTGAGCCGCCGCCGTCCGGATGCTGTAATGATCCGGCTGGTAGGTCTGGATCACCACATTTCCTGCCGTATCTCCACGGCCTGCTCTGCCTGCCGCCTGGGTCAGAAGATCGAAAGTCTCTTCGCCGCATCGGTAATCACTAGCATAAAGGGAAAGATCTGCCGCCAGAGCCCCTACTAAGGTGACGTTGGGAAAATCATGGCCTTTTACGATCATCTGTGTACCAATAAGGATATCTGCCTCTCCTCTTGCGAAGGCAGATAAGAGCTGTTGATGACCGCCCTTTTTAGAAGTAGTATCCAGATCCATGCGCAGGATCCGGGCTTTTGGGAACATTTTGGCAGCCATTTCTTCTATTTTCTGGGTTCCCGTACCAAAAGGTGCGATATAGGGAGAACCACAAGAAGGGCATGTTTTCGGCTGACGGATGGTATAACCGCAGTAATGGCACATCATCCGGCCATCTTTGTGATAGGTCAGCGTCACATCACAGTGAGGGCATTTTACCGCTTCCCCACAGGAACGGCAGGACACAAAGGTGGCATAGCCCCGTCTGTTAATAAACAGCATAGCCTGTTCCCCTTTTTCCAGGCGATCCTCCAGCAATTCTTTTAATCTTGCGCTGAAAATAGACCGATTCCCCGCTTTTAATTCTTCCCGCAGGTCAGCAATCTCCACTGTAGGCAGAACAGCATCGGCCTTGGCACGTCTGGTCAGCTTATAAAGGTCATATTCTCCTCTTACTGCTCTGGTATAGTTTTCCAGAGAAGGTGTTGCGGATCCAAGGATCAGCATGGCCCCTTCCATTTCTCCCCGCTTTTTTGCCACTTCCCTGGCATCATATCTGGGAGAAAGCTCACTTTTATAAGAATTTTCATGTTCCTCGTCAATGATCAGCATTCCCAGCCGTTCAAAAGGCACAAAAAGAGCCGATCTTGGTCCTATGATAATATCAATATCCCCCGTTCTGGCCCGTTCATACTGATCAAAACGTTCTCCTGCCGACATCCGGGAATTCAGTACCGATACCCGATCCCCAAAGCGAAGATAAAAACGCATCACCGTCTGCCAGGTAAGAGAGATCTCCGGGATCAGAAGGATCACCTGCTTTCCTGCGCGGATTACATGGCTGATCAGTTCCATGTATACTTCTGTTTTTCCGCTGCCTGTAATACCGTGAATAAGACAGGGTTTTCGATCTCCATTGTCAAAATTTTCACAGATCTTAGCTGCGATCCTTTGCTGGTCATCATTTAAAACAGGCGGGTTCCACCGTGCTTTGGAAGTCTCTGTTAAAAGACGGCGCATTTCCTCTAAGGGATTTCGGTATTGATTTACTACCTGGACTGTAAGAATTTCCGCCTGTTCCAGAGGACGGATGGCTGCTGCCGTAAGATTCAGCTTATGGAGGGTATTTTCATAAAGAAGGTCCGGATTTTCTTTTAAGGCATATAAAAGACGCAGGCGGGCTTTGTAATTTTTCCGTTCTGCAGTCTGGATAGCTTCTTCCAGTGTCACCTCATCTGCCAGCAGATGGATTTTCCGCCTAGGCGCCTCCCGCACCTTTTGTTTCACTGGCAGAACCGTTTTTAATGCCTGGTTCATAGTGGAACCATACCGCTCCTTCATCCACCATGCCAGACGGATCAGCTGGGACTGGGCGGTAATACTTCCTTCCACCAGAGAATCGATCTCTTTTATTTTTGATATGTCATATTCCGCCTGGTTGGTCAGCTCCACCACATATCCTTTGCGCTTATGACTGCCTGCACCAAAGGGGATATAAACCTGCTGTCCCGCCGTGATCTGCCCCAAAAGATGCTCCGGGATGCGATACTGGAAAGTCTTATCTACGCTTTCGTGGGATATGTCGATGATGATATTTGCGTATTGATAGATCGCTGGCTGATATATTGTATCTGTGTTATTATCTGTGTTATAATTCAAATTTTGTCACCTGATCTTAGGCTTTCTGCATTTTCTGGTTGTTTCCGTGCCCTTTATTGTAACAGAAAATAAAGTTCATGACAACGCAAACAGCCTGAAGTTCATCGTTTTCACGATTTTCTTCAGGCTATCTTAACTAGATCTTATACTTTATCTTATACTTTGTATGCTTTTTATACTTCCTTATATGTTCTATAATTCTGGTAACCTCTCTGCCTCTGCCAGATCCAGCAGCTTTTCGGCTATCTGTTCTTCCTTTCCAGGATAAGCTGTCCTGATCAGGCTTTCTGCTTTTCTCAGAATCTGTTCCCTGGTAAGGGGAAAATCTGCGCTTCCAGAAGGATCTTTCACCTCTGTCTCCAGAACACAGCCATTATTCAGGATCACCTTTACAGCACAGCCCCAGTGAGCCGGATACTCTGCAGTAAATCTTTCATCCGCTGTCACCTGGACCTTTTCTGCCAGTTTCTTTACCTTTTCATCCTCTACAACTGCCTGACTGAATTCTTCTCCTGTCACTTTTCCATAAATAAAAGCAGCTGCCGTGCAAAATGGCGTAGAAAATTTCGCATCCATGGTATTTTTCGGACGTAAACAGCCATCGCTGACTGCACACTGCTTATATCCCACTTCATATGTACGGATCTCGATCTTTTTGATCATCCCGGCAAAATCTTCAACCTCTTCCTTTTCCATCTCTTTGATCATTTTCCGAAGTTTTAAAGACCCATCTATGGCGCCATGGGCACTTCGGCAGCAGGGATATGGCTTCATATCCATATGAAGGATCTCCCAATCTGTGCCAAGACCTTTACTGACTTTTGCTATATCACCAGCATCAGACATAGCCGCCAGTAAACCGCCATCCTCCGCCTCCAAAACATGCTCCGGCCCGGTCATTCCGGCTTTTGCTAAAAATGCAGCATCCAGACCATTTACAGCCGCTCTGGCCGGATGGAGTACTTTACAGGTGCTTCCATCCCCTAAAAAGGCCCATCTGCCAAAGCTCTGGGTTCCTGCCATTCCAAGAGCCGATACCAGCTCATCTGCATTCAGCCCCAGAAGTTTTCCACAGGCAGCAGCGCAGCCAAAACCTCCACAGGTAGCAGTGGCATGCCAGCCTTTCTTCCTGTGGCTTGTTACTCCCAACGCCATACCGATCCGACCGACTGTTTCATAGCCACATACCACTGCTGTGAGAAATTCTTTTCCAGAAGCATGGACATACCGGGCACAGCTCCATGCAGCCGGGATCAGGCTGGCGCTTCCATGTGTTTTTGATGCCGGATGGACATCATCCAGTTCCAGAGTATGGGCCAGCATGGCATTTAAGAAGGCTGCTGTGGAAATATCTGTTTTTCCTTCGCTTCCCCAGATCTTACCACCTGTTCCATTGTTTCTCTCTAAATAAGAAGCTTTTACTTTTTTTACCAGGGGATTATCCACAGCTCCCAAAGCAGCGCTGACCAGATCCAGGACCCGGAAGGATACTGTGGTTTTTACTTCTTCCGGCAGATCATCCCAGCTAAGTTTTTCTATAAACTCTGCCAGTTTACGCATCTCACTTTTCTCCATAAAATACTCCTTATCTGCGGCATGTGTTTCGGACATCTTTTTCCTGTTTTTACTGTTCTGACTTATAAAAATTGATCAGAGAACCTGCAAGAAGTACCTTCTTTTCCGCTTCTGTTACATTTTTAAGTTCCAGTTCCATTGGTCTGGTGCTTCCGTCTGTTCCGATCACAGTAGCTGTTACCTTTGTGGCTCCTTCTTCTACTGCTTTGCGGATGCCTGGAAGATATACATATTCTCCTGGTTCCAGAACAATTTCCTTATCCGGGTTGGTAAATGGCAGAATGCCCCAGTTTACACAGTTGCTGCGGTAACGCTTGGTTGCATACTCGATACAGATATTGGCAAGTCCCCCAAGAACCTTCTGGCAGCTGGCTGCATATTCTCTTGCAGAACCGTCACCTGGGCGTTTCGCATAAAGAACAGAACCGATTCCTGTGGTCTTCATCAGCTCCTCTGTATCTGCTGTTACTCCTGCTGCTTTTAATACTTCATAAACTTCTGCCGTCTTTTTTGCATCTCCATTTCTTCTGGCTGTTTCATATTCCTGGATGGCTTTTGCATTTCCCACATAATGAGGATCCTTGCGAATCAGTGTAAATTCAGAGATCTTATATGGGTTAGAACGATAGGATGCCGTCTCACCGGAAGGAATCAGTTCATCGGTGGTGGTCACTTCATCGCGGATCACACTGGCCACCTGAAGCAGTAAATTATCTGTAAGAGCAACCATCTTCGGCCAGTCCTTAATAGATGGACCATAAACAATCTCTGTCTCTGGCTTTGGATTTTTATAGCCGTTGTATACAATATTTTTATAAATATCACTGTTAAAATGATACTCTGGAGTATCGTATTCTACCGGCACATCTTCCGCAGAAGTCAGATAACCGCCATTAAATGCTGTTGCTGCAATCGACTTGGAATCCATAAGTGCAACGGAAGCGATCTGGCCCGTTGCCGGATTGGAGCCTTCACGGTTGGGGAAGTTTCTGGTACTGTGTCGGATGCAGAAATCATTATTTCCAGGAGCATCTGAAGCACCAAAGCAGGGCCCGCAGAAAGCAGTTTTCACTCTCACGCCATAAGTCATCAGGTCATTTAATACACCTGCTTTATTTAACTCATACATGATCGGCTGGGAAGCCGGGTAAATATTAAGCGGGAATGTTCCAAGTCCTTTATTTAACTTCTTTGCAATGGTATCTACTGCACAGATATTTTCAAAAGAACCTGCTGCACAGCCTGCGATAGCGCCCTGGTCAACCTTGATCTTTCCATCATGGATCTTGGAAAGCAGGTCTAAATGGATATCCGGATTGTTCTCAAATACACGCTTTGCCTCCTCTTCTGCCATGGACAGGTATTTTTCCGGCTCTGCGATCACATCTGCCAGAGGATATGCATTACTTGGGTGGAAAGGAAGGGCGATCATTGGAACAATGGTATCCAGATTGATTTCTACGATACCGTCATAAAGAGCTGCATTTCCCGGTACCATTTTCTTATAATCATCTGGACGGTTATGGATCTTAAAATACTCTTCTGTCTTTTCATCGGTAGACCATAAGGAAGAAAGGCAGGCAGACTCTGTGGTCATGGTATCGATGCCATTTCTGAAATCCATAGACAGGCTGCTTACACCAGTTCCTACAAATTCCAGGACTTTATTCTTAACGAAATTGTTTTTAAACACTTTTCCAATGATACTTAAGGCTACATCCATAGGTCCTACCCATGGCTTTGGAGCACCTGTTAAGAATACAGCGATCACTTCCGGATAATCGATCTCATAATACTTTCCAAGCATCGCCTTTGCCAGTTCCGGTCCGCCTTCACCGATAGATAAAGATCCCTGCGTTCCATAACGGGTATGAGAATCGGATACAATGGACATATCTCCGGATTTTACGATCATCTCACGCATATACTGGTGGATCACCGCTTCATGAGGCGGTACAAAAATGCCGCCGGATTTTTTACAGGCTGATTCTGCGTATTTATGTACATCTGTATTAATGGTGCCGCCTACTGCACAAAGGCAGTTGTGGCAGTTGGTAAATACACAGGGCATTGGAAATTCCTTCAATCCACTGGCATAAGCAGTCTGAAGGATACCTACGTAGGTATTGTCATAAACTCCCATGGAGTCAAACTGGATCTGTAAATGTTCCATATTATCAGAGTGATTATGCTTCTTTAATACCTGGTAAGTCAGTGTATTTTTAAATGCTTCTTCCTTTGAGATAGCTGCTGCTTCTTCTTTTGATGCAATCCGTTTATTATCAATAATGATCTGTTTTCCGCTGTGTAATGTAACCATGATCCTGCTCCTTTTCTAAATTTTATTATACTCCAGTATTTGATCGCCGAATCTGCTTTAACACTGCACCTTCCATGCAATGCAAACCGGACTTTCTGTGGCGATCTTTCTACCTGTATCCTTTAATGTTCCATCTTTTAAGATCTCAAAAATTGTAATGGTATCGGAAAGCTCATTTGCTGCTAAAAGCCTGGTACCTTCCGGGTTTAATGTAATAAATCTTGGCTGTTCCCCATCTGTTTTGATATTCTGGATATAGGTCATGTTTCCCGTTGCCTCGTCCAGGTGATAAACAGTAATGCTGTCATGCTTTCTGTTAGAAACGTACAGTGTATGACCATCTGGATGGATATCGATGGCACTTGCCCAGCCATCTCCTGCATAATCTTCAGGCAGACTGGTAAGAATCTGTTTTAATGTCAGTTTACCTGTCTTTTCATCGAAATCATATGCTGCTACGGTACTGTCTTTTTCATTTACACAGTAACAGTATCTATTTTCCGGATGGAACACGCAATGTCTCGGTTCAGCACCGGTGCGTCCCTTTTGTATGAATGTTTCTTTCAGGCTTCCCTGTTCTTCATCAATGGCAAACACAGTCAGTTTACCAATCCCCTGAAGGCGCCCCTGAGACGGAACGATCAGCCAGCGTCCACTTTTATCCTTCATCGTCTGATGAGGATGGGAAATATAGCCGGGGCCTCCATTTCCTGAAATAAATTCCAGGTCGTGGAGTTTTCCTAATGATCCATCTTTAAGAACCGGGATCACAGATACGCTTCCGGTCTGAAGATTGGCTACATAAAGCCATTTTTCTTCCGGGTCTAATGTAAGGTGCACCGGATTGGTCCCAAATGTTTTTACTGTGTTAAGGTACTCTAATGTTCCATTTTCCAGAATCTTAAATGCGCTCACCTGGCAGAAATCTCCATGTATGCTGTACAGGCGGTCCTGTGCTTTATTCAGGCAGAGATAAGAAGGATTGATCTGGCCTTCAAGGATCTGTACCAGCTCCCAGTTATCTCCACCTACCTTATATACACTGATCCCTTTTCCTCTGGCTTTTCGCTCTTTTGTGGTACGGCAGCCAATATATGCAAATTTTCCCATTTTCATTTTCCCCTTCTATATTATGTTCTCCTAAAATTTATCCAAGGAATTTAAGCAATCCAACTAAAGTCAGAACAAACACCAAAGCTACCATTCCGGCAGAAAGCATAAATAACTGTCCAAATAATTTCTGCTGTTCTTTTTCATCACAGCCGGATTCCTGCGTGTAACTTGCCATGATCAGGCTGCCGCCTGTAGACAGAGGACTGATACCAGCTACCGTAGCGCTGCATACGATAGCTACGATCATCTGCATAACAGAGGCGCCGCCTATCTGTACTGAAATATCCGGAACTGTAGGAATCAAGGTTGGGAATACGACTCCATTTGCACTGGAAAACCATGACATAAGGCCTCCTGTAAATCCCATAAGCGGTGCTGCTGTCACAGAATTCATAAAGGATGCAAGAATATTGGAAAGAAGCTCAATACCTCCCAGTGTCTGGGTAATATTCATCAGTACACTGACACCTGCGATCAGGATCAACACATTCCATGGGATCATCTTGATCGCTTTCTTTTCATCTGCTGTCCTAAGAAGGATAAGAACAAGTGATAAAGTAAAGCAGATCAATCCTACATCATAAGAAAATCCAACTACCATAACCACCATGATCAGTAATGCCACCAGGCTGATGGTCTGTTCTTTTGTAAAATGTTCTTTCACAGCAGCCGCTTCACCGGCACTTCTTCTCAGTTTATAGCCGCCTAAAACAATATAAGTAACAACTGCACAGGCAAAGTTGGTAATGGAAACGCCAATAAACATATTCATTCCAACGCCTTCCATATTCATCTGTGCCAAAAGATCATTTACAATGATACCAGTCAGTGCAATAGGGGAAGCAGTACCTCCTACTGCTCCAAGAATGGCCATTGCTCCCATAAGTACCGGACTTGCATCCATTTGTACTGCCAGTGATACAGCAAACATAACGGTGACTGACTGTACACTGATAGCTCCGGGACCTGCAGCAGAAAGAATGAAACTTACAAGATAAATAATGACCGGAACCAGAAATGTATTATTTCCGCAAAGACTAATCAGTTTTTTGGAAACTTTTTCCAGTGTTCCATTTTGCTGCAGCAGACTGAAAAATAACATAGTTCCCAGTAATGTGCTGAACAGTTTATAAGGAAAACCACCGTAGATCTTTCCTGCCGGCATACCTCCTAACATTCCAAGGATCAGTGCCAGACCAAAACAGACAATGCCTACATTCATTTTCCTGATAAACCCCATTACGATCGCCCCAACCAGACAGACCAGTGCCAATACCTGTAATCCCATATGTAATTCCTCCTGAATGTTAAAACATTTCCCCAATTATTTTATTTCTCTTATCCAGTTACTTCTGATCATTCTCTTATATACACAAAACCATCCATGATCCTTCTTGCTGTTCTTGTAACACCACCTTTTAACACTTTTTCTCCATCCATCTTAATATCTACATCTGTAATTCCGCTGGAATGTCCCAGACGAATGATGTCGCCTGTTAACGGAGCTTTTAATGTTTCATAAACGATGGTTCCCGGGATTCTTGCAGCAGCGCCTGTTCCTACTGCTACTGTCATAGGGTATGCCTTGTGCAGAGCACCTACGGAGATAGCTCTTACACACAGGTCCATATCTTCTGCTTTCACCTGATTACGGTCCATATCTGTGTAATCCTGAGGCGCTGATACAATGGATACCTTTGGTGCAGAAGTGGATTTCGTTCTGGCATCTTCCCATTTTTCCACAAATCCGCACTTAACAGCTGCCATTCCACGGATTCGTTCAATATGTTCCATAACATCTGCATTCTGGTTTAATTCCAGCAGTTCCGTTCCTTTGATTTCCAGATCCGATGCCTTGATAAATACCATAGGATTGGAGCAGTCCAAAACCGTTACCTCTGCCGGGCCATATCCAGGTACATCAAAGATTTCTTTTTTCTGTCCTGTTGGGAAGAGCTTTCCTGTTTTAGAACCAGCCGGATCTTCAAAATACATATCAATACGGGAACCTGTTCCAGGAACACCCTTGATCACTTCATCTCCATATACATCTGCATGACCATCTTTTACACGTACATGTTCTTCGATGATCTTGTTGGTATTAGTATTTAAAATGCGGACTACTGTGATCGGCTCCACAGCCGGAACCAAACCTTCATCAATGGCAAATGGACCTACAGCAGATGAGATATTTCCACAGTTAGCACTTCCATCTACTCTTGGAATGATAATGTCTACCTGACGGAATGTATAATTTACATCTACATCCGGACAATCCGATTTGGAAATAATGGCAACCTTACTTGTAGATGATACGGTTCCACCCATTCCGTCGATCTGCTTTACATCTGGTGTTCCCATGACTTTCATAAAAATGGTATCCCAAAGGCTCTGGTCTTCTGGCAGATCCTTCTCATGAAAAAATACAGCTTTGCTGGTACCGCCTCTCATGTAAACACAGGGATATTTCTTCATATACATAAAACAAGTCCTCCTTTATAGATTTCCTATACGTTTTTTGTTTAACTGTATTATAGGCCTTGCTTTCCATTCTGTAAAATTGTATAATTTCATTATATTCCATTCCATTTAGGAATGTTTATGGATTTATAAGCTGATAAGTTGCGGGGGGGGGTGATTGATTTATGGATGAACAGGATATTGAACTTTTAAAGATATTGATCGATACACAGAATATTACAAAGACAGCAAAGAAACTTTATACCACCCAGTCTTCTCTTACCAAACGGATCCAGAAAATGGAGCAGGACCTGGGATGCCAGCTTTTTATCCGTTCCCGTAAGGGCATACTTCCCACTCCCGCGGCTGAGGGGATCTTCCCTGAAATTGAAAAGATCTCCCGTTCCATGGAACACATACGTGCTTATGCTCTTTCGCTCCAGGGGGAGATCTGCGGCTCTTTAAAGATCGGTGTTTCCGTGAATATTGCCCGATACAAGCTTCCGGCTGTTTTAAAAACATTTATGAAAAAATATCCAAAAGTAGATATTTACGTAACCACCATGCAAAGTACCCAGTTATACCGTGCACTGGCTGATAATGAGATCTCCATTGCACTGGTCCGTGGAAATTTTAACTGGCAGGACGGGGATGTGATCCTTTCCAAAGAGCCGGTATGTCTGGTACGAAATCAGG
Organism: bacterium; assembly: GCA_963621525.1. Classification (GTDB taxonomy): domain Bacteria; phylum Bacillota; class Clostridia; order Lachnospirales; family Lachnospiraceae; genus Enterocloster. The sequence goes on from CAVFER010000015.1 coordinate 43,476, forward strand.
AAATGGCTGACTGCTCCTTAAAAGATATCCCTTATATCGGACGTCATACGGACTCTCCTTTTTATGACCGGATTGAACAGTGGAAACAGGAAAATGATTGTGCCAACTGCCGCACCCAGCTTTGGATCGATGATATTTCCAGCTGCCTGGAAATGGTGGAAAATGGCATTGGCTGGTCTATTTTGCCGGAGATCTGTTTAAAAAATTATAAAGGGAGTATCACGCCCCTTTTCTTTCAGGACGGATCTCCCTTTATACGTACTTCTCATATTTTATATAAAAGCCATTATTTTGAACTGCCTCAGGTTCGTGCCTTTATACAGACTGTACTTGCTGAGGAATACTTTAGCAAGTAAAAACGGTAGTGTTTTCCCGGTGTTTTTTTGCCCAAAGAATCACAGCAGCAGTACGCATCGACATCTTAGTGATACTTACTTACTTCCAGGATTTCCTCTGCCTTCTTTACTTCTTCTGCAGTAGGTGTTCTCACACCATCTAAGGTATAGGGAATTCCCAGTTTCTGCCATTTAAACAGTCCCAGTGTATGATACGGAAGTACCTCTACACGTTTGACTGTTTTTAATTCCCGGATCAAGTCACGGGTCCTTATCAGACCTTCTTCGTCATCAGTCAGATCCGGCACAAGTACATGGCGCAGCCACATATCTTTTCCGTGGTCTGAAAGCCATTTTGCCATCTGTACGATATTTTCGTTTGGACATCCCGTTAATTTTTTGTGCTTTTCGTTGTCGATCTCTTTAAAATCAAGAATCACCAGATCCGTTACTTTCATCAGCTCTTCAAATTTACTGATAAAGGGTTCTTCCAGTGTAAAAGGATTGCCTGCCGTATCCAGAGCTGTATGAACTCCTTTTTCCTTGGCTTTCTTAAAAAACTCTGTTACAAAGTCGATCTGGAGAAGAGGTTCTCCTCCGCTGACGGTAATACCGCCGTTTGGCTGTCCTTTTTTATTCCAGTAGCTTTTATACCGGTATACATGGGAAAACAGCTTATCTGCTGTCCAGGGAGTACCGCCCTCTACTTTCCATGTTTCCGGATTATGGCAGTAACGGCACCGCATGCGGCAGCCCTGAAGAAACACAACGAAACGAACACCCGGACCGTCAACCAGTCCAAAGGTCTCCATAGAATGAACAAATCCTTCCACGCTTTTACCTCATAATTTATAACGGTCCAGAACATAAAGTCCTGAACCGTTACATAGATCAGATCAATAGCGGAATGCTATTTTTATTACTCAGTTACATTCAATGCAGCCTGTATAAATTACATGGTTGCATGGCAGGTTCTGGAGATAACGTCCATCTGCTGCTCTCTTGTTAAGTCGATGAACTTAACAGCGTATCCAGATACACGGATGGTAAAGTTAGCGTACTCTTCCTTCTCCGGATGCTCCATAGCGTCGATCAGCTTCTCCTTGCCAAATACGTTTACGTTCAGGTGATGAGCGCCCTGATCAAAGTAGCCGTCTAATACCTGTACCAGGTTGTCTACTCTCTCTTCTTCGCTGTGGCCTAAAGCATCTGGGTTGATCGTCTGGGTATTGGAGATACCATCCAGAGCCCACTCGTAAGGCAGCTTAGCTACAGAGTTTAAGGAAGCCAGTAAGCCGTTCTGTTCTGCGCCGTAGCTTGGGTTTGCACCTGGAGACAGTGGCTCGCCTGCTCTTCTGCCGTCTGGCATGCTTCCGGTTGCCTTACCATATACTACGTTGGAAGTAATGGTCAGAATGGAAGTTGTAGGCTCGGAGTTTCTGTAAGTGTGGCGTTTCTTTAACTTCTCAAGGAAGGTCTTTAACAGCCATACAGCGATCTCATCTGCTCTGTCATCATCATTACCATATCTTGGGAAGTCTCCCTCAGTTACGAAGTCTACGATCAGACCGGTCTCATCACGAACAGTCTTAACCTTTGCGTACTTAATAGCACTTAAGGAGTCAACTACATGAGAGAAACCTGCAATACCGGTAGCGAATGTACGTCTTACATCCGTATCAATAAGTGCCATCTCAGCAGCTTCATAGAAGTACTTATCATGCATATACTGGATCAGATTCAGTGTATTTACATATACACCTACCAACCAGTCCATCATTACTTCGTACTTACGGATCACTTCATCATAATCCAGGTACTCAGAAGTAATTGGTGTATACTCTGGGCCAACCTGCTCTTTAGACTTCATATCACGTCCGCCGTTCATAGCATACAGTAAGCACTTAGCCAGGTTTGCACGAGCACCGAAGAACTGCATTTCCTTACCGGTCTGGGTAGCAGATACGCAGCAGCAG
>CAVFER010000016.1:0-44657 GCA_963621525.1 bacterium
ACACCCCGGATGGTTACCATGTAGACGCTAATGGTGTTTGGGATGGCGATGCTGTGACCGAAAGCGAATAATTTCATTCCCCCACCAGTTTTTTTATAAGACCATCAGAAATGGCTGTTTATATGCTGCTTCTGATGGTCTTTATCAAAGTACCAAATTAAATCAACCGCTCACCCTCTTTCAATGTTATAATGATTGTAGTTATGCTGATTTTTATGATTGAAAATTCATCCAAGGAGGCTCTTTTATTGAAGACGGAACAAAATCTGGTACAAAATCCCGTTTCTGTAAATCTAACTGCATTTCATAAATATCTGATGGACCAGGGAAGGTCTGTTCATACCATTACTTCTTATATGTTCGGGGTAAGGAACTACTTTCGATATTACAGTGAACTGACGCCGGATAACATCCGTTTATACAAGGCACAGCTGATGGAACGTTATAAACCTCAGACTGTAAATGCGCGGATCAAGGCATTAAACTGTTTTCTTAAATTTCAGGGGATCCAGGATTATAAAGCCCATATTTTAAAGATCCAAAGTAAAAAATATACGGAGCATGTGATCAGTCAGGCAGATTATGAATATTTCAAAAAGCGACTGCTAGCGGAGGAACATTTTACTTTTTATTATCTGGTACGGCTGATTACTGCTACCGGTGTACGGGTAAGTGAAGTAGTTGCTTTTGACGTAGAGGATGTAGTCTGCGGGTACAAAGAGCTGCGCTCGAAAGGGAACAAACTACGCAGAGTTTACATTCCTACTGCCCTGCAAAGGAAACTTTTAAAATGGCTGAAGCAGGAAAACAGGAACAGCGGACCGTTGTTTTTAAGCCACCTTGGAAAACGCATTTCTATTTCCGGAGTGCGAACTCAGTTAAAAACTCTGGGATGTCGCTGCGGCCTGGATCCGGAGGTAGTTTATCCTCACTCTTTCCGACACCGGTTTGCAAAGAATTTCATCGAAAATGGTGGTGATATTTCTTTTCTGTCCGACCTGCTGGGGCACGACAGTATCGAAACTACACGAATCTATCTGCGGCGGACAAGTACGGAACAGGCACTTATTTTTAACCGTGTAGTGAACTGGTGATATTTGTATTGCATTTATGAAAGAGGGCGTTTTATAAGAATGGGGCATGAGAAATGCAGTGATCCGGGTTCGGACCCGGATAAGGAAGGCTACGTAAAATATTTAAAAAGCCTGGGAGCTTCTCCAAACACCATACGAAGCTGTCTGACTGCAGTCCGTCAGTATAAGCAGCTTTATTCCTGCTTTGACAGGGAACATCTTTTTCTTTATCGTGACTATCTTTTAAGTCACTATAAATCTTCTACTGCTGATAACCGCGTTTATGGGATCAACCGGTTTTTAAATTATATGGCTCTTACTTATTCTCATAAAGATTTCCCCGGTTCTTTCCGTCTGCCGGTGATACGAAAGCAAAACGTTTCTTTCCTGGATCATGTAATATCACAGAAGGACTACGAAAAGCTGAAACGATGTCTGAAACGGGATAAGGATGATTACTGGTATTTTGTCATCCGTTTTATGGCCTGCAGCGGGGCAAGAGTCAGTGAACTGGTGCAAATAAAGCATGAACATCTGAAAATGGGCTATATGGACCTGTATACAAAGGGCGGAAAGGTGCGGCGGATCTATTTTCCGCAAAAGTTGTGTCAGGAGGCACGGATCTGGCTGAAAAACCGTCGGGTTAACTCAGGCTTTATTTTTACTAACCGTCATGGCAAACCTGTTTCTACCCGCTGGATCCGCAGCCAGTTAAAGGTACTGGCGAAACGATATAAAATACCGGATGAAACCATGTATCCCCACTCTTTCAGACATCTGTTTGCAAAAAATTTTCTAAAACGTTTCCAGGATATTTCCCTGCTGGCTGATCTTATGGGACACGAAAGTATCGAAACTACAAGGATCTATCTGACAAAGTCTACGGAAGAACAGCGGGCTATGATCGACCGTGTGGTAAAATGGTAGTGAAGCTGCAGGAAATGTGGTATACTATTAAAACTTCCGGTCTTAGTATGACCTGTTCCTGGAAACTACATTAAAGGATGGACATCTTATGTACGAATACACATGGTATCAATGGCTGAGCTTCTTTTATCTATATTGCTTTTTCGGGTGGATCTTTGAGTCAACTTATGTATCTTTGAAACAACGACATTTTGTAAACCGGGGCTTTTTGCGGCTTCCACTGCTGCCCCTTTATGGTACGGGAGCGGTGATGATGCTGTGGGTATCTCTCCCGTTTAAAACCAGTCTCGTCATGGTCTATATTTCCGGTGTGATCGGGGCTACCATTCTGGAATATGTGACCGGCTGGGGAATGGAACGTCTGTTTAAAATGAAATACTGGGACTACAGTGACCAGCATTTTAATTTGAACGGATATATCTGTCTGTCCTCTTCTATTGCATGGGGATTTTTGACGATCTTTCTCACAGAGGTGATCCACAGGCCGATTGAGCGTTTGGTACTCCATGTTCCAACCATGATCGTTATTCCCTGTTTGTCTGTGATCACCGTTGCTTTTATCATTGATACCGCTGAGTCTGTACGCACTGCGCTGGATCTTGCCAAGGTACTGGATACCATGACAAAGATGAAGGCGGAACTGGACGATGTTCAGGTACAGCTGTCACTTTTGAAAGCAGAAACGGGACAGAAACTGGAAGAAGCAAGGGAAAATACGGCTGTGAAGCTGGAAACTTTGCGTGTGGAAGCGATCGGAAAGACTGCTAAACTGCGAGAAGAAGCTGCGACAAAGATTGAGACTGCTAAAAATATGAAAACAACTATGGTCAATGGCAGTTATGAACGCCTGACGGCGATGAGCAGTCGGATAGTGGAACTGACAAAGAAGCGTCAGGATCTGATGAAACATCTGAATTTCTATCACAGAAGTATTTTACGCAGAAATCCATCTGCGTCTTCTGCGAAGTTTGCAGCAGCTTTAAAGGAATTAAGGGAAGCAGTGGAGAAGAAAAATAAATAGTGAGCGTATATGCTGGAAAAGCAAATATTTAAAAACACCCCTGGGATTAGAATTTTCTTTCCCAGGGGTGTTTCGTTTAATTAGAGCATTGAATCAACCATAGCCATTACAGCTGCGCCAAGTGCATTTTCTTTCTCTTGCGCATCTTCCAGGGAATTTCCCTTTACGCCGAAGTAGAATTTGATCTTCGGCTCAGTGCCGGATGGTCTTACGCAGATCCATGCGCCGTCTTCCAGGTCATAGTAGAGAACATTGGAAGAAGGAAGTCCGGTTGGTTTTACTTCGCCGGTTGCCATATCTTTGATGGTGTCTAACTTGTAGTCTCTTGCAGAGGTTACTTTGTAGCCGCCAACTTCTGCCGGAGTATTATTTCTCAGTGTTTCCATAATGGACTGGATCTTTGCAAGGCCTTCGATGCCGGATAAGCCGATCGCCTTTACAGCATCTTTGTAGTAGCCGTATTTCTCATACATAGCGATCATGGCATCCCATAAGGTCATGCCTTTCTGCTTGTAGTATGCAGCCGCCTCGCAAAGAGCAGCGGTTGCGGAGATAGCATCCTTATCACGGGCATAGGTTCCGATCAGGCATCCGTAGCTCTCTTCCATTCCGAAAAGATATGTACCATGTCCTGTGGTCTCATTCTTTAAAATCTGCTTTCCGATCCACTTAAATCCAGTCAGAACCTCGATCAGTTCTGCGCCGTAGGATTTTGCTACTGCATCGATCAGGTTGGTGGAAACGATGGATTTTACAACCTGTCCGTCTGCCGGGATCCTTCCGGCTGCCTGCTTCTGGCTGAGTACGTACTCGCACAGCAGGGAACCGGACATATTTCCGGTCAGCGGGATATATTCGCCGGACCTGGTATCTTTTACATATACGCCAAGACGGTCTGCATCCGGGTCAGTAGCCAGTACCAGGTCTGCATCTTTCTCTTTTGCCAGCTTTAAGCCCAGTTCAAATGCTTCTTTTGCTTCCGGGTTTGGATAGCTTACAGTCGGGAAATCTCCATCCGGCAGCTCCTGCTCCGAAACTACGTATACATGGGTAAATCCGATCTCTTTCATCACTCTTCTTGCAGGGATATTTCCAGTTCCGTGAAGAGGTGTGTATACAATGGTGATCTGATCCTGCATCTCATCAATGGCTTTCTGGTTTACGACCTGAGCCTTTACCTGAGCGATGTATTTGTCATCAATCTCCTGTCCAATTACCTGATACAGACCTGCTGCTACAGCAGAAGCCTCGTCTGTAGTCTTTACTGTAGACAGATCTTCGATGGCCAGAACTTCTTCTGTAACGCCTTTGTCATGTGGCGGTGTAAACTGTGCGCCGTCTTCCCAGTATACCTTATAGCCGTTGTATTCCGGCGGGTTATGGCTTGCTGTGATATTGATACCTGCTACACAGCCCAGTTCACGTACTGCAAAAGACAGCTCCGGTGTTGGTCGAAGGGATTCAAACTTATATGCCTTGATGCCGTTTGCTGCTAAAGTCATAGCTGCTTCCATCGCAAATTCCGGCGACATATGACGGGAGTCATATGCGATGGCTACGCCTTTGTCTGCTGCTCCCTGCTTGATAATATAATTTGCAAGTCCCTGGGTAGCGCGTCTTACAACGTAAATATTCATACGGTTGATACCTGCGCCGATAATACCTCTTAAACCAGCGGTTCCGAACTCAAGGTCCATATAGAAACGCTCTTTGATCTCATTTTCATTGCCTTCAATGGCGCGCAGCTCTTCCTTTGTAGCCTCGTCAAAATAAGGGTTTGATAACCATTCCTGGTATATCTTCATGTAATCTTTCATTGTAACATACTCCCTCCTGAATTAAGTTTTTGTAGTCAAAAGGTCTTTGACAGCCCCCATGATCCATGTATTCCATTATACTATATCGAACCGGAAAAAGAAAGTCTTAGAAGACGCGGATTTTCTTTACCATTTCCACAAATTCCCGGTTATTTCTGGTCTTTGCAAAAAGGTCTAAGATCTTTTCTACCGCCTCATCCGGCTTTAGGGAATTGGTGGCTTTGCGGATAATATCCACTGCCTCTGCCTCTTCTTTTGTAAGGAGCAGATCGTCTCTTCTGGTGCCGGATTTTAAAATGTCAATGGCCGGGAAAATGCGCTTTTCAGACAGCTTGCGGTCCAGTACCAGTTCCATATTGCCGGTACCTTTAAATTCTTCGTAAACTACGTCATCCATACGGCTTCCTGTATCTACCAGAGCCGTTGCAAGAATGGTCAGACTGCCTCTTTCACGCATATTTCTGGCTGCACCGAAGAAACGCTTTGGCATATGCAGTGCTGCCGGGTCAAGACCTCCTGAAAGAGTACGGCCGCTTGGGGCAACCGTCAGGTTGTAGGCTCTTGCCAGACGGGTGATACTGTCTAAAAGAATGATAACATCTCTTCCATGTTCTACCAGACGTTTTGCGCGCTCAATAACCATTTCCGATACACGTTTGTGTCGTTCCGGAAGTTCATCAAAGGTAGAATAAATAACTTCTACATTTGGCCCTACAATGGCTTCCTTGATGTCAGTTACTTCCTCCGGGCGTTCGTCAATCAGCAGAATCATCAGATGCATATCCGGATGGTTGGTGGTAATGGCTTTTGCTACTTCTTTTAACAGGGTGGTCTTACCTGCTTTTGGCGGGGAAACGATCATACCACGCTGTCCTTTGCCGATCGGGGCCAGCAGATCCAGTACACGCATGGCAACGGAAGTTTTTTCTCTTTGATTTTCCATATGGAGACGCTGGTTCGGGAAGATGGGTGTCAGATCCTCAAAGTTTGGTCTTGACTCTGTGGCGCTTAACGGATAGCCATTGACGGTCTTAATATAAAGCAGTGCGGCGAATTTCTCTGTTGCTGCCTTCACCCTTCTGTTTCCCATAATGATGTCACCGGTCTTTAAGTTGAAACGGCGGATCTGGGACGGAGCAACATAAACATCATTTTCACCCGGAAGGAAGTTTTCGCAGCGGATAAAGCCGAAGCCGTCCGGCATAACCTCTAAGATACCATTTGCCTCAATGCCGCTGTCTAATTCTGTCATATCCTGTGTGGAAAGTCCCATGGCATCATTTCGGTATTCCGGTCTTGCCATGCGCTCCTGATTGTCCATGTTCTGGCCATTATTTGTGGTATAGGTCTGATTCTGGACAGAATAGCTCTGGCCGGTGGAAGTTGCCGAAGTCTGTGATTGGGATGCTGCGTTGTATGCGTCAGAATTGTTTGAATTGCTGTTATTGTTGTAATTATTGCTGTTATTATTATTGTATCGATTATTATTGTAATTGTTGTTTCCGTACGTGCGGATCTGGGGACGGGTCTGACCGTAACGCTCATAGTTTCTGTTATTTCTCTGATTGTCTCGGAAACGGTTGTCCTGCGGGCGGGTCTCCTGAACGCGGTTTTCCTGTGTTTTGGAAGCCGCGGCCTGTTTTCCCTTTTCTTCATGCTCGCATAAAAGGTCGATGATCTCAGCCTTGCGAAGTCCGCTGGTTCCTTTTATCCCCTCTTTTTTTGCCAGATCCTTTAAGGTAGCAAGGGACAATGTTTCTAATTTTTCACGCATATTATTCTCCTATCTGTTATGCCTAAATAAATGGAATGTATGTAATTTCTCATGTTGTAAAATACGGGATTTTTTCCAGATACAGAAAGTTCCTTAAAATAAATAGACAGAGCCTGCAGACAGAATGAACCGCAGGCTGTTTTTCTCATCACTTATCATATTATAATACTAAATTTCTACTCTTTCAACCATTTCATATGCTCTTTTATCTGTTTTTCATAGCCATTATCTGATGGTTCGTAAAAGATCGTGCCTTCCATGCCGTCCGGAAGATACTGCTGGTTTACATAATGTTTCGGGTAATCATGAGCATATTTATAGCCTTCACCATGTCCTAATTTTGCTGCGCCCTTATAATGGCGGTCCTGAAGATGAACCGGTACCGGCATCGTTCGGGTGGTCTTTACATTTTCCATGGCATTCTGGATCGCTGCGCAGGCTGCATTGCTCTTTGGGGCACAGGCTACATAGGAAGCTGCCTGTGAAAGGATGATCTGGGCTTCGGGAAGTCCGATGCGCTCTGCTGCCAGTGAGGCACTGACTGCCACGCTTAAGGCCTGAGGATCTGCATTCCCCACATCTTCGGAGGCACAGATCATAATACGTCGGGCAATGAATTTAATATCTTCTCCTGCATACAGCATACGGGCCAGATAGTAAACAGCGGCATCCGGATCAGAACCACGCATACTTTTGATAAAGGCGGAAATGGTGTCATAGTGGTTGTCCCCGTCTTTGTCATAACGTACAGCCCGCTTCTGGATACATTCCTGTGCTGCTGCCAGGTCAATATGGATCAGGCCGTCTGCACTGCGCTCGGTGGTAAGAACGCCCAGTTCTATCGCATTTAACGCAGCTCTGGCATCGCCGTTGGCTGTGTCTGCCAGAAAATCAGCCGCATCTTCATCCAGTTTTACCCGGTAGGTACCCATTCCACGTTCTGAGTCAGTCACTGCCCGGTGGAGCAGCTGTTTGATATCTTCTTTCTCCAGTGGTTTTAATTCAAAAATTCGGGATCTGGACAAAAGCGCCCCATTGACCTCGAAATAGGGATTTTCCGTGGTGGCGCCGATCAGTGTCAGAGTGCCGTCTTCTACAAAGGGGAGAAGATAGTCCTGCTGACCTTTGTTGAAACGGTGGATCTCGTCTACAAAGAGGATCGTCCGCCGTCCGTACATTCCCATATTGTTTTTCGCTTCCGTGACCACTTCTTCCATGTCCTTTTTGCCGGCTACTGTGGCGTTGATCTGCTTAAAATCTGCCTGTGTAGTATTAGCAATAACTTTGGCAAGTGTGGTCTTTCCTGTGCCCGGGGGACCATAAAATATAACTGATCCCAGTTTATCTGCCTTGATGGCCCGATAAAGCAGCTTATCTTTTCCAATAATATGCTGCTGTCCCACTACCTCATCCAGCGTCCGCGGACGGAGTCTGGAAGCCAGAGGCGACTCCTTTTCCATGGTATTTTCTCTCATATAGTCAAATAAATCCATTTCGTTTCTCTCCATACTTTTTCGCAATGATCATTGTTCTTTGCGTTGTATGCACTATTATCACTCAGATTTCCTCGCTGACGCGCTCCCTTGAGGCGGTATCACAAGATTTTTATCAGCCCGGTGCCTGACCGGTTGTTACATCATTGCTGCTTCCATTGTTTGCAGAGTCTTTCTTTACGCCCGGTCCTCCGTTTACATCGGTTCCTTTCTGGTCACCAGCAGAGGTATCGGTATCCGTATTTTCCTGTGTCTGTACACTTAAGTGTCCATCTGCTGCAGCCTGATAAACCGTACCATTTATCTCCACTGCTCTGCCAGCTGCCATACGGCCGTCGGAAGGATCCAGATAATAATGAAGTCCGCCCACGTCGATCATACCAGTTGCCATACGGCCGTCACTGTTAAAGTAATACCACGCACCGTCTAACTGTATCCAGCCGGTTGCCATGACTCCGGAGTCTTTCAGGTAATATTTGCTTCCTGCTTCTGTGAGCCAGCCGGTGGATGAAAGGCCGTCTTTGTCCATGTAATACCAGTCATCCCCGTCTTTTGCCCAGGCATTTTTCAGCTTTTCATAATTTGCATAATAATAGCGCTTTCCGTCGATGGTACGCCAGGTATTAGCCGGGATCACAGAAGAAAAGTCTGTAAACTGGAAATCAATATCCACCTTTCCGCTGATGCCGTTTACCGAACCACTGCTGGTCGCCTGCCACATCACCGGATTCTGATAAGTCGGACGGGCGGAATAACGTGCTACCCATACAGGATAATTCATCTGACTCATGTCCAGTTTATTGTTCAGCCAGTTTTCATTTGCATAGATAATGGGATAATATCCTGCTGCCTGAATCCGCTTGCAGAAAGCATTTGCAATGGCCGCCAACTCGGATTTTGACAGATTTCCCTGTGTAGAATCTTCCATGTCAAATGCCACCGGATAGGAAACAGGATAATCAGCGATCAGGCTCAGCACAAAGTCCGCTTCCTGAACTGCCATATCGGTCGTGGTAGCCAGTGAATAAATATATACACCTACCTTAATACCATTGGCGCTTGCATTCTGGATGTTTTTGTGGAAATACGGGTCTACTGCTCCTTTGGAACGGGTTCCTAACATAACAAAAGAAATATCATCCTTTGCAACCTGGCTCCAGTCGATCTCTCCCTGCCATCTGGATACATCAATGCCACGATGGAGCACATTCTGGATGGCACTTCCATCCGCCATCTGATACGTGCCGTTTACTTTTTTCCATGCATTGGCATTTGCGGTAGTGTCACCGGAAGTATTGGCGGCGTTATTTGTGGAATTGTTTGTATTGCTTGAAGTGTTGGTGTTATTTGAGTTATTTGTGTTTCCCGGATCTCCAGGTCCTCCTGCGGAAATCTCCGTTATCCGTGATCCATCCTCTCCAGGCCCTGCTGCCAGTGTGAGAATGGGGCTTCCAAGACTAGTAAGTCCCAGCATGCCTGCTAATGCCAGCGCCCGGCATCGCTTTATGATCTTATCTGTACGATTCATATTTTTCTCCTGAAAAAGGGGATGCCTTTTTTTCTGACATCCCCCTTATGTGATCTGTTATTTGCTAACTATTGTGAAATACCTCTATCAGCCCGGTCCGTCTGTACGACCTGATACTAAGGTATCAGAACCGGATGAACTGCTTGACGGGTTGGCTGTCGTAGTACCGGAAGTATTGCTGCTGGTAGGACCGCTGCTGTCAGTGGAACTCTTACTTACGCCCGGTCCCCCATTTACACCTGTTACACTGCCGGAAGAAGTAGTGGCAGCTGCCGGTGTCTGTGCAGATACACCGCTGGCATTCTGGCACACACCGCTGGCATCAAAGTTATAGGTAGTTCCATTGATAGCAAGAGAAGTGCCTGCTGTCATCTTTCCGCTGTTTGACGGGTTCATGTAATAAATCTTACTGTCTACCTGGATCCAGCCGGTCATCATATGGCCATTGGTATTGAAGTAGTACCAGGAGCTGTCGATCTGTTTCCAGCCGGTACTCATCTTTCCATTGCTCTTATCCATATAATATTTACTGCCTTCACTGTCTGTGAGCCATCCGGTAAGCATACGGCCGTCTGTATTCAGATAATAGTAGTCGCTGTCTACTTTGGCCCATCCGGTCATCATTTTCCCGTCTGTTCCAAATAGATACCAGCTGTCCTTGATCTGCGCCCAGGAATTAACTACACATTTGCCGTTGCTCTGGAAATAGTACCAGGAACCTTCCATCTGGCGCCAGCCGGTTCCCATAGTGCCGTCACCCCGCATAAAGTAATAATCGTTTCCGATCTTTAACCAGCCGGTAACCATGGTGCCGTCATCTAAAAAGTAGTACCACTTGCCATATTCCGGATTGACCCAGCGGCTCTGAGCCATCACACCGTTTGGCCGGAAGAAATACCATTTGCCGTCGATCTGTTTAAATCCGGTGGTCATATGGCCATCGGAAAGATCCATATAATATTTACCGTCGCTGGTTTCCAGCCAGCCTGTATAGGTCTTGCCCTGATAGATGTAGGTCCAATGATCATTTGACTTGGTCCAGCCATCTGCAGCGTATGAATTAAACGCAGATCCCACTGCCATAGCGCCGATCATACCGGCTGCTGCAAGGGCTGCGAAATACTTTTTTCGTCCCATAACGCTCCTCCTGTTGTTTATGTTTCCTTAAAATCGTTCACTCTCAATCAAGTATAGCACAAATGAACTTTACGTGATTAACATTTTTATTACGATTTTCTGAAACCTGATCCTTTGAAATGCAATTGTGATCTTCCCAATATATAAAGATTCTTTCAAAGATTAAAAGTACCGGGGCAGCTCCTTCATCAGCTTCTTATAGTACTGTTTTGCATATCGGTACATAATAATGGTATATTCTCCAAATTCATCTCCCATACTTGCCTTGTATACAGCCCACAGGCACCAGAGGAAGCCGCCTAAGGCTGCATTTGCATAGGTGATGAACCGTTCTTTATCATCCGGTTTGCGCTGTAAATACAGTTCCAGTAATTTTTCTGTCTGCTCTTCGTTGTAATAGGAATAAATAGCACACATAGAAACATCCATTAACGGATCGCACATGCCAGCGTATTCCCAGTCAAGAAGTTTTGCACTGTGATCCGGGAAAATTAAAAAGTTATCCACATTTGCATCAATATGACATAAACATTGTGGAAGATTCATCTTTTCCAGCGCATCTAAGAGCTGGTTTACCCATTCACGGACCTGGCTGTAGTCCTCAAAAGGAATACCTCCATGCTCCAGACAAAGCTTCTCATAAAAGGCGATCCGTTCTCCGATCTGAAAGCTGTGTCCTACTTTTAAGCCTGCTTCGTGGAGTTTTCGTATCATATCCATACAGATCTTCATGTCATCCCAGTTATCGGCGCTGGCATTGCGGGTATTTTCATAGTATTCAGAGATCTTATAGCCGGTAGCCGGATTCAGATACAGCACATGTTCTGTAATACCTAAAGGACGGATAACATCATAAACTTCTTTTTCCTGTTCTCTGTTGATCAAAAGCTCTGTGCCGGGTCCCGGAATACGGCAGATACAGTGATGATCTCCTGTGCGAAACAGGAAGGACTTATTGGTCATGCCGGATTTTAAGCATTTAATGTCTGTGATCTTGGATTCCGGCACATGGAATACCTCTGCCACCAGTTCCATGGCTGCATTATCAGAATGGTTCTGGTAATGCGTATCGAAAAGACGCAGCTCTTCCAGATTTTCAAATTCGTACACCTGGTTGTCCGGCTGACGATTGATATCCATTTCAATCTCATCCCATTTGGATGCAGGTACTCCACAGGCTTCTTCGGTTTGTTTTAACAGCTCTTTGTCCTCTTTTTCCAGACGGCGTTTTGCCTCTCCCTTTAGCATGTCCACATAGGGCTGCTCCCAGTAGAACTGCTCTGTTCCGGGAATCTGGTAATATGCCTCTAAAACAGGAAGAAACCGGGCAGAAAACTCCTTAGAAAGATACACCGGACCGTACATAAACCATGCATCTTTTCCGCCTACATTTACATCGTTTATACGGCCTTTTTTATTGAAGGTAAGGCACCATTCCTTGGTCTCCCCTTCTTCGTGGGCTGCGCTGTACCAGGCACCGCACTCATAGGCATGATACATATTTTCCCGCATCCAGTTATCTGACGAAAGAATGTATACATTTCGTCCTTTTAAGAACGTTCTTGCTCTGTATACGGTAGCCAGTGTGTTTTTACAGGAATATTCCGGATTGTATAATAATTTCACATCATATTTATCAATAAGGTATTCAAACTTTTCTTTTAAATAGCCCACTGCAATGGTGATATCGTAGATGCCTGCCTCATGGAGCTGTTTGATCTGACGCTCGATCATACGCTCTCCAAAGACTTCCAGAAGCCCCTTGGGAGTCTCAAAAGTAAGAGGCACAAAACGGGAGCCGAAACCGGCTGCAATGATCAGCGCTCCGTCTACTTTATAGGGCTTTAACATCTCTTTTCCCTTTTCCAGAAGAATCAGATGTTTTTCTCTCCCATTTTCTTCCTCTGCAATATATCCTTCTGCCAGACATTTCTTCACCAGCCCATTGACGGTTCCCAGGGAAATATCCATCTTTTTCGCCATTTCCCGCTGTGTAATATCCGGTTTTTCCAGTATATTTCTGCATACCAGCGCCTGTCGGTCCATATGATCTTAACTCCTTTTTCAGCTTGCGTTTGTACTTATGTTCATTTTTATTATTTTTCTAAAATATATGAACATTATAGCACATGAGTTTTAAAATGCAAGTTAAACACTGCTGCCGATACCACTAAAAAATGCCCTTCCGGGATACAGGGTATACCACCGAAAAGGCATTTCTTATGTAATTACGTCTTATACTCAGGTTCCCTGTTCTGGCACGTTTATGTGTCTGCTGACACAGGAGGAACCTTCTATTTTTTATACCTCAAAGATCAGATCGCCGTAGCTTGGCATTGGCCATAATTCTTTGTCCACCAGCATTTCCAGTTTGTCTACCGGTGCTCTTAATGCTGCCATTGCAGGAACTACTTCCTCATGGTAAGCAACTGCCTGGTCTCTGCCGCCGTCCATTGCTGCAGACTTTTCAGTGATGTCGGTCAGTTTTGCAAGAGCAACCTTAGTCTCAGCCAGAAGATCAGAAGCCTCTAACAGAAGCTCTGTCTGGGTGCTTACATCAGCTTCTGCGCAGGCACTCTTTACTGCAGAGATAGAAGATGCAAGGGAGGTTGTGTATTTGATAACAGCCGGGATGATCTGCTTTCCGGCCATATCGATCATGGTCTTTGCTTCGATATTGATAGCCTTTGCATAGCCTTCGTACTCAACTTCTACTCTGGACTCCAGCTCAGTCTTTGTAAATACACCGAACTCTTCAAACAGCTTTACAGCCTTGTCTGTTACCAGTGCAGGAATAGCATCTACCATGGACTTGATGTTTGGAAGTCCTCTTCTCTCAGCTTCTGCTACCCACTCATCGGAGTAACCATTTCCGTTGAATACAACTCTCTTGTGAGCTGCCAGAGTTTCTTTGATCATATCATGTACAGCCATATCAAAGTTCTCTGCCTTCTCCAGCTTATCAGCTGCTTCCTTGAAAGCTTCAGCGATAATGGTATTTAATACAGTATTTGCGGATGCGATAGAATCGGAAGAACCAACCATACGGAACTCGAACTTGTTTCCTGTAAATGCAAATGGAGAGGTTCTGTTTCTGTCGGTTGCATCCTTATCAAAGTCAGGAAGGATATCAACACCTGTCTTTAAGGTTCCGCCCTGCTTGGAGTGAGTTGCTTCACCGGTATCGCAAAGCTGATCGATTACGTCTTCCAGCTGCTCGCCTAAGAAGATGGAAATGATTGCCGGCGGTGCCTCATTTGCTCCCAGTCTGTGATCATTTCCTACGTCGGAAGCAGATTCTCTTAACAGATCTGCGTGAACATCTACTGCCTTGATGATGCATGCCAAAACTAACAGGAACTGGATGTTCTCATGAGGAGTATCACCCGGGTTCATCAGGTTTGTACCGTCATCTGCTGTCAGAGACCAGTTATTATGCTTACCGGAACCATTGACACCTGCAAATGGTTTCTCGTGAAGGAGGCATGCCAGTCCGTGACGCTCTGCCACTTTCTTCATGGTCTCCATAACGATCTGGTTGTGATCTACAGACTGGTTTACACCTTCGTAGATTGGTGCCAGCTCATGCTGTGCAGGCGCTACTTCGTTATGCTGTGTCTTTGCAGGAACACCTAATTTCCACAGTTCCTTGTTCAGATCATTCATGTAGGAACCGATACGTTCACGGATAACACCGAAGTAATGGTCATCCATTTCCTGTCCCTTTGGAGGCATTGCTCCGAAAAGTGTACGGCCGGTGTAGATCAGGTCTTTACGCTGTAAGTATTTTGCACGGTCTACCAGGAAATACTCCTGCTCAGGTCCTACAGAAGGAACTACACGCTTTGCTGTGGTATTTCCGAAGAGACGAAGAATACGCAGTGCCTGCTCATTTACAGCCTGCATAGAACGAAGAAGTGGTGTCTTCTTATCCAGTGCCTCGCCCTTGTAAGAGCAGAAGGAAGTAGGAATGCAAAGGGTAACACCGATAGCATCTTCCTTTAAGAAAGCCGGAGAAGTACAATCCCATACTGTATAACCTCTTGCCTCGAAGGTTGCTCTTAAACCGCCGGATGGGAAGGAGGAAGCATCAGGTTCGCCCTTGATCAGTTCCTTTCCTGAAAATTCCATGATCACCTTTCCGTCTACCGGAGCTGAGATAAAGGAGTCATGCTTCTCAGCGGTCACTCCGGTCAGTGGCTGAAACCAGTGTGTAAAATGGGTTGCTCCATGTTCGATTGCCCAATCCTTCATGGCATGTGCCACAACATCTGCAATGCTTGGATCCAGCTCAGCACCATCTTCGATGGTCTTTTTCAGTTTTTTGTACACGCTCTTTGGCAGACGATCTCTCATGACTGCATCATTGAATACGTCTTTGCCAAATATTTCTGCAACACTTACTACTTCGCTCATAAATTCTCCATCCTCTCTTGCATCATTTTATTATTTTCATAAATCCTCATCTTGAGATGCATTTCTTCTGTCATTTGCGGCGCATCTCTTACCATCCTTGCACGACAGCTTAATTTTTTTAAGTTGACAGATGCCGGGTAGTAAAAAAGGCGCTCTCCTACTAAAGAGAACGCCTTCGTTCTTTCTTAAAATAAACCATTTCATTTAAAATTGCAAGTGGTTTTTAAAAAAAGTTTTTTTTACTATGCTGATTTATTTTCAAGCTTTGCCAACAGAACCGAACAGTTCCATTTTTTCTTTGACGGTTGCCTTGATTGCTTCTGCTCCCGGTGCCAACAGTTTTCTCGGATCAAAGCCCTTACCCTGTAAGTCTTTTCCGGCTTCAATGTACTCTCTGGTTGCTGCTGCAAAGGACAGCTGGCACTCTGTATTTACATTGATCTTGGCAACGCCAAGGCTGATGGCCTTCTTGATCATATCTGCCGGGATTCCGGTACCGCCGTGAAGAACTAACGGCATATCGCCAACTTCTTTCTTAACATTCTCCAGAACTTCAAAATTTAATCCCTGCCAGTTCGCCGGATACTTACCGTGAATGTTGCCGATACCTGCTGCCAGGAAATCGATGCCCAGATCTGCGATCGCCTTGCACTCCTTAGGGTCAGCGCACTCGCCCATACCTACTACACCATCTTCCTCGCCGCCGATAGAGCCTACTTCAGCCTCTAAAGAAAGACCCATAGCATGTGCGATCTTTACCAGTTCCTTTGTCTTTTCAATGTTTTCTTCGATGGGATAATGGGAGCCATCAAACATAATGGAGGAAAAGCCTGCTTTGATGCACTTATAGCAGCCCTCATAAGTACCATGATCCAGATGCAGTGCAACAGGTACTGTGATCTTTAATTCATCGATCATAGCGGATACCATAGCTGCTACGGTCTTGAAGCCGGTCATGTATTTTCCTGCACCTTCTGATACGCCCAGGATAACAGGAGAATTTAATTCCTGTGCTGTTAAAAGGACGGATTTGGTCCACTCAAGGTTGTTGATATTGAACTGGCCTACTGCGTATTTGCCTGCTCTGGCTTTTTCAAGCATTTCTTTTGCTGATACTAACATTTTTACTCCTCCTTGAACTACTGCATTTTTTTGCTGTGCTCCCAGATCACGGAAGCTTGTCCCTTTGTTAAATATATAACTTTGTTATATTCTTAACGCTCTAAGACATTATACCCTATATTTTTCTAAAATGGAAGTCATTTTACGCAATCCCAAGGATATTTTTTACCGTTTCGCCCATCTTATCTACGTCGCACTCTGTGTTGTGGCGGATCACTGCATCACGCAGCTCTTCTACTGCCTTTGGAACGGGTGTACCGGATACTTCAGACAGTTCATCTACGACTGCAAATTCGTCTTTTCCTTCTACTGCAGCCTTTCCCTGAATGGCTTCAAGGACGCTGTGGGAGAACTTATACGGACTTGCTGTGGAAGCGATCACCGTCTTGGTCTGATCCCCGGTTTCTGCCTTATATGCGTTGTAAACAGTGGCTGCAACACCTGTATGGGTATCAATGAGATAACCGGTATCTTCAAAAATCTTGCGGATGGTTGCCTCATTCTGTGCCTCTGTTGCAAAACCGCCTCTGAAATCGGACATGAACTGACGCATGTTTTCAGTTACAGTATAGCTTCCTTTTTCGGACAGATCCTTCATTAAGGCTGCATCTGCTGCTGCGTCACAGCCAGTGCTTAAGTAGATCAGACGCTCTAAGTTGCTGGAGATCAGGATATCCATAGAAGGAGAATTGGTTAAGATAAATTCTCTCTTTCTGTCATAGGTTCCTGTAGTAAAAAAGTCATACAGTACTTTATTATCATTGGAAGCGCAGATCAGGGTCTTAATCGGCACACCCATATGCTTTGCAAAGTAAGCTGCAAGGATGTTTCCAAAGTTTCCGGTTGGAACTACCACGTTGATCTCTTCCCCATTTTCGATCTGCTCATTTTCCAGAAGTTTTGCGTAGGCATACACATAGTAAACTACCTGCGGAACCAGACGGCCGATGTTAATGGAGTTTGCAGAAGAGAACTGGAAACCTGCCTCTGCCATTTCTTTTTCAAGTTCTTTGTTGCCGAACAGCTTCTTTACGCCGGTCTGCGCGTCATCGAAGTTTCCGTGAATGGCAACTACGCTGGTATTTTCCCCTTTCTGGGTGCGCATCTGCAGCTCCTGAACCTTGCTGACACCGCCCTTTGGGTAAAATACGATAATACGGGTTCCCGGAACATCAGCAAAACCTGCCATCGCTGCTTTTCCGGTATCGCCGGAGGTAGCAGTTAAGATCACGATCTCCTTGTCTGCATGATTTTTCTTTGCAGCGGTCGTCATAAGATGAGGAAGGATGGAAAGAGCCATGTCTTTAAAAGCAATGGTACTTCCATGATAAAGCTCCAGGAAATAAGCGCCGTCTGCTTTTGCTAAAGGTGCGATCTCCTCTGTATCAAACTTATCATCGTATGCGTTTGCGATGCAGGTTTTTAATTCTTCCTCTGTATAGTCTGTCAGAAAAAGCTTCATCACTTCATAGGCTGTTTCCTGATAGGTCATTCCCGCAAGCTGCTCTAAGGTCTTGTCCAGCTTCGGAATCTCTGTAGGCATAAAAAGGCCGCCATCTTCTGCCAGTCCCTTTAAAATGGCCTGTGATGCTGTAACACCTTTCTGTCCGCCTCTGGTACTTTCATAGGATAATGCCATGATTTTTCTTCCTCTCTTACTTTTTATTGATTATTTTTGGGAAAAGTGTAACATATTTCAATGCATGCCGCAATATAAAAAAAGTTTTTTATACTTGACATTTGATTTTTACCTGCTTATAATGCAAAACATAAAATTCGAACTGACACTTAAGAAAAAAAGGCGACGGTGCTGAAAGACAATTGCTCTCTCTGCGCTGTGGCCTTTTTTCTTATTTACTGGCTTTTATTTTCAAGATTTTATTTTAAGAAAGGCTGCACGTTCTGACTCACAGGATGGCAGACGGTGAGAAATATGGCTGATATGGTAAAAGTAGAACATCTTAAAAAAAATTTTGGTGATCTGGAGGTTTTAAAGGATATAAACCTGACAGTAGCTGAAGGAGAAAAGCTGGTCATCATCGGTCCCTCTGGTTCTGGTAAATCCACCTTTATCCGCTGCATTAATCACCTGGAAGAGCCTACATCCGGCACCATTTCCATTGCAGGAACACCTGTAACCAAAAAAAACCACCTGGAAATGGCAAAGAAATATTCTTCCATGGTATTCCAGCAGTTCAATCTGTATCCACACCTGACCGTTCTGGAAAACCTGACACTGGCTCCTGTAAAGCTTCAGCATGTACCTAAGGACAAAGCCCGTGAAACTGCTTTAAAATGTCTGGACAGAGTTGGTTTAAAAGCAAAAGCCGGAAATTATCCTGCACAGCTTTCCGGCGGACAGCAACAGCGTGTAGCCATTGCAAGAGCCTTATGTACCAACCAGCCTCTGATCCTTTTTGATGAACCTACCTCAGCACTGGATCCTGAAATGGTCCAGGAGGTTTTAAATGTTATGATCGAGCTTGCACACGAAAATATCACCATGATCTGTGTGACCCATGAAATGGGATTTGCAAGGCAGGTTGCTGACCGGGTAATATTTATGGACGGCGGCTATATTATAGAAGAGGGAACTCCAGAACACTTCTTTACAGCACCGGAGCATGACCGTACAAAAGCATTTTTAAGCAAGATCCTGCATTAGTTTTTAACTCTTCCTTACAGGAAGAATTAAATATAGTAGTAATTCACTGTAAAACTGTAAATAAGAGGAGGACACTGATTATGAAAAAAAGAGTATTATCTATGGCAATGGCAACTGTAATGGCAGCTTCTTTAACTGCATGCGGATCCGGTTCTACAGCAACTACCGCTGCTCCTGCACAGACAAGCGCAGATACTTCTGCTCCAGCTTCCGAAGCTGCATCCGAAGCAGAAGGTTCTTCTGATGCCGATGTACAGAAGATCATCGACCGTGGCGTATTAAAAGTAGGCTGTAAATCCGATGTTCCGAATTTCTCTCTCCAGAATACCGCAACCGGTGAATATGAAGGTTTTGAAGATGATCTGGCATATGAGATCGCCGGTGAGATCTTTGGATGCTCCGCTGATGAAGCAAAAGAAAAGAAGCTGGTAGAATTCCAGGGTGTTACAGCAAAAACCAGAGGACCTCTTCTGGAAAACGGTGAGATCGACCTGGTTATCGCAACCTTTACCATTACAGAGGAAAGAAAAGAGACCTACAACTTCTCCACTCCTTACTACACAGATGCTGTAGGACTTCTGGTTAACAATGATTCCGGCATTGAGTCTATTGAGAACCTGAACGGAAAGATCATCGGTGTTGCACAGTCTTCTACCACAAAGGACGGCTTTACCTCTTATGTGGAAGAACAGGGGCTGGATGTAAAACCGGAATTCCAGGAATTTGACGGCTATCCTGCTTTAGCACAGGCTCTTGCAACCAAGCAGATCGACTGCTTCTCTGTAGACCGTGCGATTCTTTCCGGTTATGTAAATGATTCTAACCACATTCTTCCAGACCGTTTCTGTGAGCAGGAATATGGTGTTGCTTCCGCAAAGGAAAATACAGGACTTGCAGATCTGGTTGACAAGAAAGTAAACTCCATGCTTTCTGACGGATCTATGAAGACCCTTCAGGATCAGTGGGGACTGCAGTAAAATGCGCTTTGCATAAAATGTACTCCGGTACATTAACTATAAGTCAGAAAAGCAGAGGATGACAGATATGATAAAAGGTCTTTTTGATGGAAAACGCTGGGCCGCTTTGTGGAAAGCAGTTCCAGACTATTATGTACCAGGTTTTATAATGACCCTGAAGATTTCCGCAGCAGGTCTTCTGACCGCTCTGATCCTGGGGGTGATCTTTGGAACCTTTTCCACAATGAAATTTAAGCCTGCAAAGATCCTGTCACGTATCTATGTTGAATTTATCCAGAATACGCCTCTGGCTCTTCAGGTACTGTTTTACTACTCTGTATTACCCTTACTTTTTTCCAACTCTGGCTTCCGTATCCCAAAATTCGTCCTTGGAGTGATCGGTGTAGGCGTTTATCACGGAGCATACATATCAGAAGTAATACGTACCGGTATTGAAGCCATTCCCAGGGGGCAGTCAGAAGCGGCTGCCTCCCAGGGCTTCTCCTATCTGGAAACCATGTATTACATCATACTTCCCCAGACGATCCGGATCATCATGCCGCCTTTGGCCAACCAGGCATTGAACCTGGTGAAAAACACCTCTATCCTTGCTATGGTGGCAGGTATGGATCTGATGTATTTTACAGATTCATGGGGTTCTGAACGAAACTTCTTCGCACAGGCTTATTTTACCAGCGCTCTTTTGTATTTTATCATCTGTTTTCCGCTGGCACGACTTGCCAGATATCTGGAGATCCGTTCCATGCGTATGCCGGCGCCTAAAAAAATACTGTTTGAGGAGGAAGGCACATGCTGACATTATTTCAACAGATTTTTACACCTGCCAATACAGGTTTTATGTTAAAGGGCCTTGGGATGACTATTGTCATTGCTGTATTAGCCATACTGATCAGTATGTTTTTTGGAACGATCCTGGCTTTAATCCGCACCTATGCTTCTGATCATTTTAAATGGGCTGCCAGCCTGGTAGCTGTATACACGGAATTTTTCCGGTGTACTCCAAACCTGCTGTGGATCTTATGGATCTATTTTACAGTAAAGGGAAATAAGATCGCTGTTTCTGTTTTTGCCATTTCTTTATTTACTTCTGCTGTTATGGCTGAAATTGTCCGTGGCGGTTTAAACTCCATTTCCAAAGGTCAGTTTGAGGCAGCGCAGTCACAGGGCTTTAGTTTTATCCAGACATTGTGGTATATCATTCTGCCTCAGACTTACCGCAAGATCATCCCGGCTCTTTTAAGCCAGGTGATCACAGTGATCAAAGACACTTCTTTCCTGAAAATGGTGGATGTTGCAGAGTTCATGCGTAACTGCGCGGTTGTTATGGGCAGTATCTATGACGTACACGGAATGATCATGCTGATCGGTTTTGAAGCTCTCTGTTATTTTGTGATCTGCTTTACATTAAGCTGCATTGTACGCAGTTACCAGAAAAACATCGTTACGGCTTAAGGAGGCCAGATGCTATGAGTAAATACACCATTACCATTACAAGGGAATTTGGAAGTCTGGGTCGTCCCATCGCCCATGCCCTTTCCCAGAAACTGGGAATTGAATATTATGACAGGGATATTGTAGATGAAGTGGCGAAACAGTTAAACCTGCCGGTATCCCAGATCAGTGATGCGGAAGAAAGTTCCCACAATCATTTCTTTTCCCATATGTTTCCTCTTGGAACTGACAAAGAATACATACAGGATATGATCTTTGATGTCCAGAAAGATATTATCCTGGATCTGGCAAGAAAGTCCAGCTGCATCATTGTAGGCCGCTGCTCTGATTTTCTTCTTCAGAATGAGGAAAATGTGGTGAACATTTTTATCTACGCATCTTATAAGGCAAGACTTGAGAATTGTATCCACAGTCTGGAAATGAGTGAAGATGAGGCCAAACGGATGATCATGAAGGTGGATAAAGCCCGTCTGGCTTATCACAAAAAGTATGCAGGATATACTCCTTATGATCCCCTGCATAAGCATCTGATGATCGATTCTTCTTTATTGGGGATAGACGGAACTGCCGATATGATCGCAGAACTGGTAAAAAGGAAGTTTAAAAATCAGGCCCAGTAGCTGTGTGTATACAAAATACGCAGGCAAGTACCATTCCGGTAAGCTCAATGTTGCCAATACGCAGTGCTGCACCGGAAAGATCCCGGAGGTACATTGTATTATCTTCTTCTGGGATGTACTCTTTTTCCACGCTCAAAGCAGCGTTCGCAAGTGGAAAATGGATAGTCCCAGGAAAGCTCTCTTCCACAGATGGTGCATTTTCGGGTATAGCTGGCGCATTCTGTTTTTAAAATACGGCTGATCTCTTCTTCTGTGTTCCTGCGCTCTTCCACCAGATTTTCTTCCTGAATGGGCAGTCCCACTTTTCTGGAAAACTGGAAATACAGATCCAGCATTTTATAATAACTTTCCAGATCATACAGATCCGGGCCCGGACTGTATGGAAACTGCAGTTCTTCCACATCCCGGTAGTCCCGGCAGTAATCTTTCCACAAATCCATAACCAGTTTATTATCAATGTCCACGGAGCAGGTGATCAGCTTGTAGATCTCTTCCTTGGAAAATTCATCCATATGATCCCGCTGCACATGCTCAAAGCTTACATACAACGCTAACAGCTCGTCCACTTCCATTTTTTCATAAATAGAAGGTGTTTCCATACTGGCCCATATTTTTACCAGTGTATCGATCTCTGCAGGCAATTTTAACAGTTGTTCCGGGAAGCCGATGTAGGCTTTCATGATGGGGATCGGACGCCGCTCCAGTCCGTCCTTTATTAATTCCAGATCATCTAAAACTGCCACAAAGCCTTCATCATAAAGACCGAAACGCCCGGCCCGGCCTGCGATCTGTTTGATCTCCTCCGGCAGAAGGCTTCTGCGGCCTACTCCGTCAAATTTCCGGGTCTCAATAAAGACAATACGGCGGATAGGCAGATTTAAGCCCATTCCAATGGCGTCTGTGCTGACTACCACTTCTGTCTCTTTTTCCAGGAAACGGCGTACCTGCTCTCTTCTGGTAGCAGGCGGCAGACTTCCATAAATAACGCTGCAGTGGATCCCCTGATTTTCCAGATGGGCTGCCAGAGCCAGTACAGATTTCTTTGAAAATACAATCAGGGCATCGCCCTTTTTTAAGTCTTTTTTCAGGGAGTATGGCTTTTCTTCTAAGGTCAGCCTGGTATTTCGCTTATGGCGGATGATCTTAAAGGAATCCCCGCACCGTTTGATCATCTGCACGATAATATCTTCTGCTTCCGGGGCCATACAAAGGTGGATCTCCTCTGCCCGAAGTCCTAATACGGCTCTGGTCCAGTTGTGTCCTCTGTATGGATCTGCTACCATCTGACACTCGTCTACTACTGCTACGTCGAAATATTCGTGTTCATTTAACATTTCCACGGTACATGCCTGACAGCTTGCACCAGCCACTTCCAGTGTTTCTTCCCCAGTTATCATGGAACAGGGGATGTTTTCACCGTTTAACCGGTCATAAACCTCCAGTGCCAGAAGTCTTAATGGACCGAAATAGGCACCGTGGGAAGCTGTTTTTAACCGCTCTAAGGCATCATGGGTCTTTCCGCTGTTCGTGGGTCCGATATGAAGGATAAAACGACGCTTCATTTCCCTGGTCTGCGGATACTCGTCCTCCGGGCGGCGTTTTACAGACTCTTTTATCCCCCTTTTAATGGTCTTTGGAAGATAGAACAGCTGATAGGCACGCTCTAAGGAGTTGGTAAGAAGGTATCGGCGGATGCCCTGCATTTTTAATACATGCTCCAGCTCTTCTTCGGTCAGTTCCGGCAGATATTCCATATCTTTTGCTGCCAGCATTACGCAGAAATCTTCCATTTTTTTCCAGTTTACTTTTAACTGATCCAAAGCCAGGCCTGGTTTTAAACGTTCTTCCTTGTGCATGAGATAGGCACACACTTTTGCAAACATGGCATGGATATCGTTTAATTCATTCGGTTTTTCCACCTCGTTTAAGGTCTCCTGGCTTAAACGGTTTAAGCGGTGTCTTAGGTCTGCACCTGTCATGGAGCGGTATCGCTTGTTGCCTGTTCCGAAAAACAGCTCTTTATAATACTGCCCCAGATAGGCCAGACATTCTTCTTTTATTTCCATGGATGTCCTCTTTCATTCATGGCAATATCACCCTCCGGTAACATGGCCGTTTTCTTATATCCGACACAAGGGGCCGCTGCAAAATTTAAGGCATCCTGCAGCAACCCCCTGTGTTTCTTGCGGTCATTCCATAAGTTGCACGGATATTCATGATCCGTATCGCCTTTTGGCTAAACCATGGTCGTATCTACGAAATTTTCAAATCCGGTAATACCAAAGCTTGCGCTGACACTGTTGATTCCTTCTACGATCTCTTCTCTGGAGTAGTTCGCCATGAAAAGTGTATCATCATTTAACCGGTTCAAATACATATAGAAGGTCAGTGCCATTTCCAGATACTCTGTATCGCTCTCATCCAGATTTTCGTAAAGCTGGTTTTCTGCTTCATTGATCTCACCTGCGTCTACCAGATCACGCAGCTTCCGGTAAATGCGGTCGGTATCGCTGTATTTGTCCTCTGCATCAGGGAGGGCATAATTAATCTCGTTTTTTCCCAGTGCCAGTCTTGCAATGGCGCGGACTAAGTCGCTGATGGTCCGCATTACATAATCATCCTGATATCCCATTTCTATTTCCTCTTTTACTTGTTTCTTCTCTCGGCTCGTTTCAGTATAGATGATAGTTACTTTTCAGTCAAGGTAAAAGCGGATTATGATCGAGATGATTTGTTTTTCTGATCCGTTTCTCTACCGGCCGGCTTCTGACGGAGTTGCCTCAGAAGCCGTAGCTTTCTTCCAGGTATACCGCTCTTCTAAGATGGTATCTTCTGGAAGCAGCAGGTAATTATTATCCCGGTCTGCATCATTGATCATGGAATTTAATTCTTTTAACAGATAACTGTCCGGCAGATTCCTCTCCCACCAGGTATAGCCTTGGGAAGTACGCACCCCTCTGGCATCGATCTTGCGGCCTGCATAGTAATCAATATACACATCTGCGTAGGTCACGGCCATGGAATGCTGAACCTCTTTTCCTACATTGCGTACTACGCCGCCGATCTGATCTGCGATCAGTTTCTGGATATAATTTTCAGACCAGGTCTCAAAATCCAGCAGATCTTTATTTTCCTGACCGGTCCGTTTCGCCCAGGCAGAGACATCCACAGACTCTGTGGAATATTCCATGCTGCCGTCTTCTTTCCACTGCAAAATGCCATACTGGCAGGGCGGAATGCTCATGGAATCGGTAATGATCTCCTGAATGCCGTAAGCATCATCTGACACTCCCGGTTCTGCCTTGTGCTTGCGGATCCTCTGTACATGAAGATGACCGCTTAAAAACAGAGGGATCTTATATTTCTGGAGCAGATCGATGACTTCCCCATTATTTTCCATGGCACACTGGGTCGTGTACATACGGCTCTGCGCCAGCAGATTGTGATGGGCAATAGGTAATATCTGCATCCCGTCTTCTGCAGCCTTTTTTAGCTGCTCATCCATCCACAAAAGAGTCTCCTCTTTTATCCGGCCTTCTACCAGATTTTTAGGCTCATACTGACAGGAATCTAACATCAGCAGGCGGTTTCTCTCATCCAGCTGGTAAACATAACTCAAAGAAGCACTGTCTTGGCTGATAGCCTGATCATAGCCGTACATATGATAAATATCATAAAATTCCTCCGGAGTAACACTGTCTGTGGCGGTTTTCTCTTCTCCAAAATAAACAGCTGCGTTCTGGTTGTTGATGTCATGGTTTCCAGGAATGATCAGGACCGGTATACCGGCATCCTGTACCTTGTGGAATCGCTGTGCCAGTTCCTCGTGGTTGATCTTTTCTCCGTTCATGGTAATATCACCGCTGAGTATCAGTGCTGTGGGCTTTTCAGCGATCACCTGATCCATAAATGCATCTAACAGCTGGGGAAGATATTTTACCACCTTGCCGTCACAGCGTTCTACAAAGAGCCGGAAAGCCGCACCATCATCCTCTGCATCTGCACTCTGGTAATGAAGATCTGTAGCCTGGATGATCTTTGGAGGCGTATACGGCTCTTCTTTCGGTACTTCAGGCCATATCTGATTTATTGTCTTCTTCCAGCCTTTATAGCCGGTTTCACGGCGGATAGGAGTATCTTTTTTTCCCTGATCTTCCTCTGATATTTCTTCTGTATCTTCTGAGGAGTCAGTTTTATCATCTCCGTCGTTTTTTCCATTTTTATAATCTCTATCGCGTTCTGCGTCCTCTGACCCGTCTATTACAATGCCTGTCTCTGCCTCAGTCTCTGTCGTATATCCCGTGTTGTTTCCGGCCGTTGTCATTTTCTTAAAAACGTGCAATACCCCGAAGCATACCAGAAATACAAGGGCATACATCAGGGCACTGACGATCCAGGTTTTTCGTTTCATAATTTATATGATCCCCAGCTCTTTCATAGCATAGGCGATCCCGTCATCCTCTACAGTTTTTGTGATAAATGTGGCATATGGCTCTAACACCGGACTGTGAGTTCCCATAACTACGCAATTTTCTGCGTACTGGAACATGGAAAGGTCATTGCTGCTGTCGCCGAACACATAGGCATCTTCTTTTGCAATTCCATAGTGTTTTAATACCAGATCAATGGCTGTTGCCTTGGAATGACCTCTTGGAATGCATTCGTAAAAGCCCTGTTCCCGGTCAATGACCTCCATATCAGGCATTCTTCCAAAAAGCTCCCTGCAGCGGCTTTTTTCATCAGAGCCAATATAAAACTTGTCAAAATCAAAGTCATCATCTTCCCAGAAGTATGGTGTAGGACAGCCGGAAAGCTTAACAGACTGTTTTACAAGCTCCACCTGAGGCAGTCTGGATGGATCTTTATGCATATAGCAGCCGCCAAGTCCTTCTAAAACACCGTCTAATCCGCATTCGTCAATAGCCTGTTTGATCTGCAGACCTCTCTCATGGGAAATCACATGATGGTACAGCACCTCATCATTGACTCTCACATAGGTACCGCAGCCACAAAGGAAACCATCTGCCTCTACCTGTGCGCGGATCTGGGACAGATGGGGATACACACGGCCTGTATTGATCAAGACCATATGTCCCTTTTCTCTGGCCTTTTTCAGTGCCTCTTTCGCACTGTCAGGAACCCTCCGCGTCTTTTCAGACAGGAGGGTTCCGTCAATATCAAAAAATAAAGCTTTTGTTCTGCTATTATTCATCATCTCTGAATACAATGGTTCCTGTCTCCTCATCCATGCTGTCAACAATCGCCAGTGACTCTAAACGGATGCCTTCGGAACGGATCAGATCGCCGCCTACCTGGAAACCTTTTTCAATAACGATACCGGCACCCACTAATTCAGCACCGGAATCTCTTACTAAAGCTGCCAGACCTTCTAATGCCTTTCCGTTTGCCAGGAAATCGTCGATAAGAAGCACTTTATCGCCCTTTCCAAGGAACTCCCTGGATACGATGATGTCATATACTCTTCCGTGGGTAAAGGATTCTACCTTTGAAGTATAAACCTCACCTGCAATGTTCTTGGTCTGTGTCTTCTTTGCAAATACAACAGGAACATCGAAATACTGGGCTACAATACATGCAATTCCAATTCCGGAAGCCTCTATGGTAAGAATCTTATTTATTTCCACATCCGCAAATCTGCGCTTGAATTCCTTTCCTATCTCACCAAACAGTTTAATATCCATCTGATGATTTAAAAAACTGTCTACTTTCAGCACATTTCCTGCCTTGATCTTGCCATCCTTACGGATTCTGTCTTTTAAGAGCTGCATGTACAATATCCTCCTTATCCATTCGTTTTGAATATACTATTAGTTTGCCTTTGTAGTTTCTTCTGTCGTCTCTGCCTCAGTAGTCTCTTCTTCTGAAGATTCCTCTGCTGCTTCACTGGTCTCTTCTGCAGAAGTTTCTTCTTCTGCTGCGGTCTCAGTTGCAGTTACTTCACGCTCAGACAGCTTCGCCGGATCTTCTGCTTCATTGTCCGCGTTAGATGCTAAAAATCTTAACACCTTATCCTGTAAAACCTGCTCTTTTGCCGTATCTTCCCCATAAAGACTGATCAGAGTGTCTTTTGTAGATCCATTTGCCTGTGCAAATGCTTCCATATCCTCATCTGTAATATTATCAAGTCCTTCTTTTGCAGCGATCTCTTTTACAACGATCTCCTGCTTTGCAGCTTCTTTTACAGAAGAATAAATATATTCCTTAAATCCGGCCTCGTCCATACCATTCGCCTGTGCCATCTGAGAAAGGGTCATTCCGTACATCTTGGCCTGATTGGTGTACTGTTTTAACATCTGGTTATAACGTACAGACAGACCATTTCTGGAAAATTTGAAGTCAGAACTATCAATAATATCCTGAAGGACATCCTGTTCCATTTCCTGTTCTGCTGTCTTCTGTTTCTGGGACAACAGGTCTGCACGGATCGCATCCTTATATTCATCTACTGTCTGGTAACTGGATGTTCTCTGTACAAATGCATCATCTAATACTGCATCCTGTTTTTCTTTTACTGAATTAACAGTTACTTCAAATACAACTGCCTGTCCTGCTAAGGTTTCTTCGCTGTAATCTTCCGGGAACGTTAAGTTTAATGTCTTTGTCTCGCCCTTCTTTGCACCAATCAGTCCGTCTTCAAAGCCATCGATCATAGATCCGGAACCAAGCGTTAAGTCCTGGCCTTCTGCCGTACCACCGTCAAAAGCTTCGCCGTCTTTTGTTCCCTTGTAGTCAATGTTTACAATATCGCCGTCTTTTGCAGCTCTGTCTACTTCTACTTCATTTGGATTCTGGGTCAGATTTGTCTGGATCTTCTGGTCCACTTCATCATCTGTTACTTCCGGGGCAGCCACATTGATCTTTACACCTCTGTACTCAGAAACAGTTGCAGAACCAAGGTTTACATTCGCAGTGTCTGTGCTTTCTGCGCATCCGGTCATAAAAACAGCTGCGGTCAGGGCGCTCAGGCAGAACAATTTCAGTTTTCTCATAATTGCATATCCTTTTCTTTTCAATCATTTCGCTTCTATGTGCTCTTGGAATCTTTTTGTCCGTCTACAGGATACAAAAACAGACTTTAAGCAAGCGTTGTACATAGTTATACCATACACGGACGGGAAAAAAAAGCCCTTATGCATAAAAAGCTTTGAAGGCTTTGTATGTATAATAAACATCAAATTTGGATGAAAGTTCAAAAGGAGCATGCATGGAAAGGATCGGCACACCCAGATCTACCGTATCTACATCCATATGGGCTACAAACTTGGCAATGGTACCGCCGCCGCCTGCATCTACTGCCCCAAGCTCACCGGCCTGCCAGTAAACGCCTGCATCTTCCATAATGCCAATGACTTTTGCCATAGTCTCTGCGCTGGCATCATTAGAACCGCCTTTTCCTCTTGCGCCGGTGTATTTGGTGAGAACACAGCCTTTGTTGATGTAGCTGGAATTGCGCGCCTCGTATACATCCGGGAACGTGGGATCATAAGCTGCATTTACGTCAGAAGATAAACATAAAGAAGCCTTTAATACATCACGTACGGTCGCTTTTTCCATAGAAGCAAGATCTTCTATATAATGGAGGACGTAATCGGAGTTTAAACCTGTATTTCCGTCAGATCCGGTCTCTTCTTTATCTGTTAGGATAGTCACCGTAGTGTGCTCCGGCTTTTTGGTGTCGATCTCAGCAGTCAGCGCTGTGTATGCACACACACGGTCATCCTGTCCATAAGCGCCGATAAGACTGCGGTCTAAGCCGATGTCTCTTGCCTTTACAGCCGGTACCAGTTCAAATTCTGCGCGGAAGAAGTCTTTTTCCTTAATTCCATACTGCTCATTTAAAAGAGCCAGAATAGACAGTTTCACAGCGTCTTTCATGTCTTCTCCTTCATATGGAAGAGAACCTAAAACAACGTTTAATTCTTCTCCCTTTAAGCCGTCTCGCAGCGGACGCTCATTCTGCTTTGCAGCCAGATGAGGCAGCAGATCCGTAATACAAAATACCGGATCATCCTCTTTTTCACCGATGCAGATTTCCGTCAATTCCCCGTTCTTCTTAGCAACAACACCGTGGATTGCTAAGGGAATCGTTCCCCACTGATATTTGCGGATACCTCCGTAATAATGGGTCTTAAAGTAGGCAATATCGTCTTTCTCATATAGTGGATTTGGCTTTAAATCCAGTCTTGGAGAATCAATATGAGCTCCGTTGATGCGCAGTCCTTCGGATAATGGTTTTTTGCCGAACGTCGTTGCGATAAGGGCTTTTCTGCGATTTACATAATATACCTTGTCGCCCGGCTCGTAGGAAGCAGTACGGTCAAATGGCTTGTAGCCAGCCTTTTTTAACATATGAACGGCTTCTTTTACGCACTCACGCTCTGTTTTTCCTGCGTTAAGAAACTTTTTGTACCCTTCGCAGTATTGAAAGACTTTTTCTTTGTGATCTGGTGCCTCTTTTCCAATATGAGGAGCAGACCAGGTAAGCTGCTCCTGTAATTCCTGTGCTTTTGTTTTCTTGGACATAGGATTTTCCTCCTCAATCATTCATATGACATTGATTCAGCCATATAATCAGTTTAATCAGTTTCACCTGTTTTTTCAAGCCCATTTCCGATCGGTCAAATTCTCGCAATTTCCTATGAAATAAAAAAAGCGTAACATGGCTGCAGGAGGCGCGGCGCAGATCACTCTGCTACCGCCCCTCCTGCAGCATTTTTTCAAATACAGGTACCGGAACCGGATGGGAAAACAGATATCCCTGTACTTCATCACACTGAGTGTTCCTGAGAATAGATGCCTGTTCCTGTGTTTCAATCCCCTCACATACAATATGATAACCAAGGCCTTTTAACAGGTTGATGATTTCCCGAAGGAAATAAATCCCCTTGTCTGTTGTTTCGCAATTTTTTATAAAGCCCCTGTCTACTTTCACCGTATTGATCGGGATATCAATGACCGTATTTAATACCGAATAACCAGCTCCAAAATCATCTAAAGCGGTCCTGAAACCGACTGTCTGCAGCTTTGCAAACAACTGCTTTACGTGATCGTAATCTTCAACCATTGCCGTTTCCGTCAGTTCCAGTTCGATCAAAGCCGGGTCTACATTATATCGCTTTAGAATATCCGTATAACGGCAGATCGTATCGCTGTCCTTTGCATGTAAAGCAGAAACATTAATGGAGATCAGATGTTTTGCGATCCCCTGCTTTTTCCACTTTGCCAGCAGCTTTACGGTTTCTTCAAACATATAAAGATCCAGATCGATGATACGCCCGTTTCTCTCATAAACAGGAATAAAATTGTCCGGCGCAAGCAAAGTGCCGTCTGCACGCTGCCAACGTACTAAAGTCTCTGCACCGACTATCTTCTCCGTATGAAGTGAGAACCGCGGTTGGAGATATACTTTAAATTCGCCGTTCTTTATAGCCTTATCTACACCGCTTATGATCTCATTTTCCATATTCTGCTGATCTTCCATAGCCTTATTATAAACGTGAACTGTTTCAGCTGAATCAGAGCGGACCTGACGGCGGGCATAATTTGCAGCATCAATGGCAAAAGAGGCTCCCTTGCACTCCTCATCCAATCTGTAAACTCCGCTTCTCAGACGCAGACTGGCTTCCGGATATTTTTTCAGCTGTCGATCAATAAATCCTTTATTGATGCGTTTAATCGCTTCAATCGATATCTCCGCCCCGGTATTCTCAAAGAAAAGGATAAACTGATCTGATACCACTCTGGTAAAAATAGCTGTTTCACGTTTTTGCAGACTGTCAATAATACAGCCGGCAAATTCCCGCAGAAGCTGATCTCCTGCTGCATAACCATACCTCCGGTTAAAATATTTAAAATTTTCAAGATCCGTATAGATTAAAAGGCAGCCCTTTGCTTTTCCGGAGGTGATCATCCTATCCAGCTCATTGCGGAAACGGTTAAAAGACAGCAGACCCGTGATCTGGTCATATTCCAGAGATCCAAATGGTTCATCTAAGGAAGATCTGCTCTTTTCATACTGTTTCAATTCGTATTTGCAGCACTCCCCCTGCTGCCACTCACTGGTCACATCAATGACCATACCAAAAAGAACATCCGGCTTTTCCTGTCCGCCTTTTTCGCCTTCCACAAGAACGGTTTCAAGCCGCTTTCTGGAAATACTTCCATCCTCTTCTACTTCGCGCAGATCGATCGGTCCTTTCAGCCGCCCGCTGTAAAATTCAATGGCTTTCCAACGGTCGTCCGGATAGATGCGTGTCCTGTCTTTAAGAAAAGCGCAATAGTCAGAGATCTGACGCTCTACTTCAAATCTGGAATTATAACGTATCAATGTATCGGTTCTTATATGGTATTCAAATATGATAGCGCCACTTTTTTCTAAAATGGCAGAAAGATGCTTCAGCATGCTCACCCTGCTGTCCTTTTCTTCACTGAGCTTTGGCATCTTTTATTCCTCCTTTTTATTACCCCCACCCCACATTTATGCAGGTAATTATAAAGTATTCCTCTCTTCTTGCAGCATACTTTACCATTAATATCACTTTATCATATTTGTATTTTCCATTCAACCCAATCATTTTTTTGCTCATCTGAAAATTATTCTGCCTTCTCTACTTCATCTATAACCGGCCATATTTCCTCCGGCTCCCAGTCTTCTGCCAGAACAAAAAGTCCTTTATAAAGAACTTCCATGGTGTTTTTTAAAGAGACATTATCTGCTTTTCCATTTTCTATTGCCTTAAATGCAGCTCTGCCTGTTTTTTTCAAACCGGAAAACAAGCGTATCTTAAGAGCGAGCACTTTTGCCGGTCCTTTCCACATGCGATCCATATCATAATCGTCTGTATTTCCGCATTTTGCCACGCAGGTGGCACAGCCCGGGGCAACTGCCAGTTTTTCGGCTCTTACTTGCTCCAACTGCCTCTCAATTTCTTTTTCGTCTGCATCCGGATTTACCAGAACAGACAGGGCGCATGTTACTACCCTGTCTGTGTTTTCTGTCTTTAAATGACTATATGTGGTTCTGGCAAGTCCGATCAGCGCTCCCGTAAGAATGTCAGCTGACTTTTTCTCTCCCTGAGATCCCATTTTTACTCCTGTTCTGTTGGAAATGCAACCGTTAATAGCATTTTAAAAATTTGCTTTTTATTTTTATGCTGCAGATCAATCCAATACTTTACCATCTATAGAAATGGTCACTACCTGCCACGGAATGAACTTTCCGCTGTTTTTTAATGCTTTGATGGCCGCCTGCTCTAAACCGCCGCAGCACGGAACCTCCATACGCACTAAAGTGACACTCTTGATATCGTTGGCTGCAATGATCTGGGTCAGCTTTTCACTGTAATCGCAGTCATCCAACTTTGGACATCCAATGAGAGTTACTTTTCCCTTGACGAAATCCTTATGGAAATTTCCGTAAGCATATGCAGTACAATCTGCTGCGATCAAAAGTTTTGCCTGTTCAAAATAAGGTGCTTTGATCGGTGCCAGCTTGATCTGTACCGGCCAGTTGCTTAACTGGGAAGTGACGTTGGCTACGTTGGATGCGTTTTCCTCTGCCTGGTCTGCTTCCTGGTTTCTGCGGTTCATCTGGCGCATACGGGCTCCCGGACATCCGCCCATTGGGGCCGGATGAGCAGCTGCTGCAGCCTTTTTCTTCTTATTTTCAAGTACAGCTGCTTCATCATATGCAGCTGCCTCTCTTTCTATAAAGGAAATGGCACTCGCCGGACAGGCCGGAAGGCAGTCGCCTAAACCATCACAATAATCATCTCTTAATAATTTTGCCTTACCATTTACCATTCCAATGGCACTTTCGTGACAGGCCTGGGCACAGAGGCCGCAGCCATTGCATTTTTCTTCATCAATATGAACGATCCTACGTATCATTTTTGTACCTCCTTGACATGATACAAAGAATATACTACAATCACCAGCAAATGTATGTTGTTTTGACAACAAAAGGAGAGAAAATGGATCATACACTGTTGGAAAATGCACCCTTATTTAAAGATGTAGCACCGGAAGAGATCGATGTCATGCTACAGTGCCTTGGCACAGAGGAAAGGGCATATGAAAAAGGAGAGGTCATCTTCCACGCCGGGGATGTGATCCATTCCATCGGACTGGTCCTTACCGGACGGGTCCAGATCGAAAATGATGATCTCTGGGGCAATAAAAGTGTTCTGGAAAGTGTTGAGCCGGGATCTGCTTTTGCGGAAAGCTACGCCTGTCTTCCGGGAGAGCCGCTTATGGTTTCGGCCATTGCAGCAGAGCCTTCCCGCATTCTGTTTTTAGATACAGGCCGGGTGCTGACTACCTGTCCTTCTGCCTGTTCCCACCACAGCCGCTTGGTCCAGAATCTGCTGTATATCTCTTCCCAGAAAAACTTAAACCTGTCCCGCCGTATCTTCCACACCTCTTCCAAATCCATCCGGGGCCGCCTGTTATCCTATCTGTCCTTTCAGGCCGCCAAAGCCGGAAGCCGGGATTTTTATATCCCCTTTAACAGACAGCAGTTAGCCGACTACTTAAGTATCGACCGAAGCGCCATGTCGGCGGAATTAAGTAAGATGAGAAAAGAAGGGATATTAGAGACCGATAAGAATCATTTTGTTTTGAAGTCGGACCTGCTGTAGCGGCAGGTCTGCTTTATATAGATTCCCCAACAAACCGCAAGTGCTGCGAAAAACCGGTTGCCACAGTCCATTTTCTCATGTAGAATGGGCTTATCTGTGCTACTATCGATTATTTTGTAAGTGTTTTATAAGGAGTTTTTGAATGAGCATATTAAATGTAGAACATTTAAGCCACGGTTTTGGCGACCGGGCTATTTTTCAGGATGTGTCTTTCCGGCTTTTAAAGGGAGAACACATCGGTCTTGTAGGTGCCAATGGTGAAGGCAAGTCCACTTTTATGAATATCATCACCGGAAAACTGATGCCGGATGAAGGCAAGGTAGAATGGGCAAAGAACGTAAATGTAGGTTATCTGGATCAGCATACAGTCCTGGAAAAGGGAATGACCATCCGGGAAGTGTTAAAAAGCGCCTTTGCTCCTCTTTTTGAAATGGAAGAGCGGATGAACCACATCTGCGACAATATGGGGGATGCAGATGAAGAGCAGATGAATGCCATGATGGAAGAGCTTGGTACCATCCAGGATCTTTTAATGGCACATGATTTTTATGTGATCGACTCCAAAGTAGAGGAAGTTGGGCATGCTTTAGGACTGGATGAGATTGGTATGGATCGTGACGTAACAGAGCTTTCCGGCGGTCAGAGAACCAAAGTCCTTCTTGGAAAGCTGCTGCTTCAGAAGCCGGATATCCTGCTTCTTGATGAGCCTACCAACTACCTGGATGTCCAGCACATTGACTGGCTGAAGCGGTATCTTCAGGAATATGAAAACGCCTTTATCCTGATCTCTCATGATATCCCATTTTTAAACAGTGTCATTAACCTGATCTATCACATGGAAAACCAGCGTCTGGACCGCTATGTAGGAGATTATGACAAGTTCCAGGAAGTATACGCTGTAAAGAAGGCCCAGCTAGAAGCTGCCTATAAGCGCCAGCAGCAGGAAATCGCTGAGCTGGAAGATTTCGTAGCAAGAAACAAAGCCCGTGTTTCCACCAGAAACATGGCTATGTCCCGCCAGAAAAAGTTAGATAAAATGGAAGTGATCGAACTGGCAAAAGAGAAGCCAAAGCCAGAGTTTAATTTCCTGGAAGCCCGTACTCCCGGCAAATATATTTTTGAGACTAAGGACCTGATCATCGGTTATGATGAACCTCTTTCCCGCCCGTTAAACCTGACCATGGAACGGGGCCAGAAGGTCGTACTGGTAGGTGCAAATGGTATTGGAAAGACCACTCTTTTAAAGAGTATCCTTGGGCTGACCCCCGCTTTAAGCGGTTCTGTAGAACTGGGTGATTATCTGTCTATCGGATATTTTGAACAGGAAATGGCTCCCGGCAATACTACCACCTGTCTGGATGAAATCTGGAAGGAGTTCCCGTCCTATACCCAGTACCAGGTGCGCTCTGCCCTTGCAAAATGCGGCCTGACCACCAAGCACATTGAAAGTCAGATCCGTGTATTAAGCGGCGGCGAGCAGGCCAAAGTGCGCCTGTGCAAGCTGATCAACCGCGAAACCAATGTTCTCCTTTTGGACGAGCCTACCAACCACCTGGACGTAGACGCAAAAGAAGAATTGAAGCGTGCCTTAAAGGCTTACAAGGGAAGCATCCTTCTCATCTGTCATGAACCGGAATTTTATGAAGGTCTGGCTACGGATGTTTGGGACTGTAAGGACTGGGCCCTGCGTCTGTCATAAAGTGTGAAAATACACCAAACCTGACGTTGACAGATTTCTGACAATATATGGTTCTACTCACTCAGCCCCCGGAATTTCCGGGGGCTGAGTTTTTCAGGCTATTCTTCTATCTATCATTTTTCTGAACCAAACAGGCGAAATGCCCCAGTATCCGGCTTTATTTCAAACTGCATCTCTTTGCCTGTTACCGGATGCTTAAATTTCAGGCGGCAGGCGCACAGCGCCAGGCTGCGCCTTTCTCCTTTTTCACTGTTTCCATATCTCCCATCCCCATAAAGAGGTGTCCCGTGACCTGAAAACTGGACACGGATCTGATGATGTCTTCCTGTGATCAATTTGATCTCCACCAGACTTAAAAATTTCCCTTCTTTTTCTGCATCCTGTATACAATCTAATACCTTGTATTCCAGCTCTGCTCTTTTTGCTTCCGAGTCTGACTTATCCACAATCTGTGAACAGTTATTCTTCTTGTCCTGCTTAAGATAATCCACATATGTTCCCTGGTTATCCACAGGTTTTCCACATACCACTGCCTGATACCATTTTTCTATTCTTCCCTGTTGAAGGCTTGTACTAAGGGCACTTGCAGCCTTCTGATTTTTAGCATAAACCATGATACCGGATACAGGGCGGTCCAGTCTGTGGATAACTCCCACATAGGGTGGTTGTGGATTATGTCTGGCTGTGGATTTATCCGCTGTTAATTTGTGGATATCCTGTGGATAAGCCGCCAGGTGTTTGCGGATCTCACTGACCATGTCCGGCGCAAAGCTTTTTCCGCTCTGTGACTCCAGACCGGCAGGTTTGACCGCTACAATCACATCTTTATCTTCATATAATATGTTCAGCATCTTATTATCCCTCTTTCATCACAACAATTCAGGATGTGGTCAAAAAAACCTTCCATTAAGACTGAAGTATATATGAAATTATACAGCCAGGCAATCCGTTTTTGCTAAAAATATTTCTCTCAATAACTGCTCTCCAGCCACTGCAGGCACTGTTCGAACCATCCTGCAACGTGCGGATCTGCCAGACGACCTTTAGCTGGCTCTTCAACCTCTTTCGTAGCAAGAGACAGGCCATGAGGTCCCTTGGGATAAATATGAAGTTCAAAAGGAACCTTTTCCTTTGCCAGTTTTTCTACAAAAAGCAGGGAATTCTGTACCGGCACAGACTCATCAGAAGCCGTATGCCAAAGGAAAGCGGGCGGGGTTTTGAAATTTACATAGTTTTCCAGGCTAAAGTAGGCAGTCAGATCCTTATTTTCTCCTGCCAGCTTTTCTATACTGCCCCGGTGAGCCCATGCTCCGGAAGTGATCACCGGATAGCACAATACCATACCATCCGGTCGGATTACCTCCTGTTCTTCGTCTGTAAAAATGCTTTCATCATTCCAATGCACACCCAGACTGGCTGCTGCATGTCCTCCTGCTGAAAAGCCGCATACGATCACCGGCTTTTCCGGCAGAGATGCCCGAACCTGCTTTACAGCCTCTGCACCACAGCGCAGCGGATCAAGACCCAGGCATAAACCGTCAGATCCTGATTCCTTTACCGGATAATACAGGATCCATGGTTTCCACCCCGCTTCTCCAAAGGCTCTTGCCACAGGCTCTGCCTCTCTGGGTGAATGCCATTCATAACCGCCTCCGGGGAAAATGATTATACTTCCCTTCCATCCCTGCTTTTGTGGAAATTCTGGTTCTATTAATCTGATCTTTGCTTTCTCCATCACTGCATCCGCCTTTCCGTTTTCATGTATTCTCAGAGTTCTTCAAGCCTTTGCCTTTCGGGCCGGATCCTGCTGACTTGCATCAAAAAGAATACGGCTTGCCGGATTCATAGGATGCAATTTCCTATGAAATGAGAAATCCAAAAAACTCATTTACGTTATTGAAGCATACATCCTCAATTACCTGTTTTAATTCCTTTTCGCCTGAAAAATATTCCCCTCTCTCCACCAGTTCACCAAAATAGTTACATAATACTCTGCGGTATAATTCATGTCGTGGATAAGAAATAAAACTGCGGCTGTCTGTCAACATGCCTACAGACAAACTAACCGGATACAGATTTGCACAGGCTTCAAACTGACGTTTAATGCCAAAGGCCTGATCGTTGAACCACCAAGGTGCCCCCAACTGTACCTTTGCTTTCACGCCATTATCGCAAAAACCAGCTGCCAGAATCGCCCAGGTTTCAATTTTTGTTCCATCTAACGGATACAGGATCGTCTTTGGCAGTTCTCCGGCCAGAGTCAGCCTGTTTAACAGTTCCCCTACGCTGGTAACAGCACACTGGTCATCCACACAGTCAAAGCCTGTAGACTGTCCTACACTGCGTACTCCTTTGGTATTAGCATCCAGATAAGTTCCAATATGAAGCTGCATCACATATCCATTCCGCTTGTAACGACGGG
Organism: bacterium; assembly: GCA_963621525.1. Taxonomy (GTDB): domain Bacteria; phylum Bacillota; class Clostridia; order Lachnospirales; family Lachnospiraceae; genus Enterocloster. The sequence goes on from CAVFER010000016.1 coordinate 38,803, forward strand.
CCATCTCATAAAGGAAAGCACTCTGATACTGATCCGTTTCATGAGCTGTGAGTGTTTCATTCATCCTGGCTTTCCTGAAGATCTCCTCGATCTCTTCCAGGCTATAATCCGCCCAGGTAAAATAAGGAATACCGTCATCACTAACTGTTGTACCGGTAACTTCCTGGAAAAACTTCAGTCGTGCCTCCAGGGCATCCAACATCGTTTCAAAGGAGGTGATGCCGATTCCAGATACTTTCTCCAGTTGCTTCATATAGCTGTCAAACGTATCCAGCTGTACAAACATAGCCTTATCCGGTCTAAAAGCGGTAATCACTCTGGTAAACATTTTCTCTTCTTTCAACGCAATATGATAGCGCAGATCATCTACCGGGTCTTCTGTGGTACTTACCAGCTTTACATTTGAATGCTCCATGCACCAGCGGCGGGTCATATGCTGTTCCCGTATCATAGCCGTAGTGCGCTGATAGATCTCCTCTGCATTTTCAGCAGAAAGAGCTTCATCAATACCAAAATAGCGCTTTAACTCCAGAGCACACCAGATATAGATAGGATTTCCGATCAATTTGGGAAGAATGGAGGCAAACGCAAGATACTTATCGTGATAGCTGGCTTCTCCTGTAATATATTTTTCATCAATGCCAAAGGTACGCATAGCACGCCATTTATAATGGTCGCCACGTAACCACATCTCACCCAGATCTTCAAATTCTTTGTTCTCGAAGATCTCAGATGGCTGCAGATGGCAATGATAATCGATAATAGGAAGTTTCTCAGCATACTTGTGATACAATTCACTGCCCGTTCTGCTTGTAAGGAATAATTCCTCGTCAAATCTTGTATTCATGTTTCCTAGTCTCCTGTCCAGATAAAATCTTTAGAACCCGATCAGCGCACCGCCATCTACAGGAATGCAGCTTCCACTAATATAGCGGGCCGCATCACTGCATAAGAAAGCTGCGCACATACCTACATCCATAGGATCTCCTACGCTTTTTGCCGGAATACGTCCCATGATCTTTGCCAGACGAGGCGGGTCATTGTCAACCGCTTTGTGGAACATAGGTGTATCGATCCAGCCCGGAGCTATCGCATTAACAGTAACACCAAATTCTGCCAGTTCTGCGGTCAGTGTATGGATCATTCCCAAAAATCCGGCCTTGGCAGTGGAATATCCTGCTACCATAGGCTGACCGATATAGCTGGTCATGCTGGCCTGGAACACGATACGTCCTCTTTTCTGATCTTTCATGTAAGGAACTACAGCCTTGGTCAGCGCAAATGATCCTACCAGATGCACGTTCAGGACTTTTTTATAGTCTTCTACCGTCATATCCCAAATAAACTTTTTGCAGTGGTTTCCTGCATTATTGATCAGAATGTCTACATGTCCCTGCTCTGCTACGATCTTATCTACCAGTTCCTGAGCATGGTCTGTATCTGTAATATCAAACTGATAAAATACGGCCTTATCTCCAAATTCTTCTAATGCCTGTGCAGCCTGCTCCGGTGTTTCAAAGCTTACCACACAAACCTTAGCTCCGGCGCTTACCAGACAACGGGTCACCGCAAGTCCTAATCCTGTAGATCCTCCTGTCACGATCGCTACCTGACCAGAAAGGTCATACCATTTTGCCATATTAAACTGTTCCATCTCTTCTGCTGTAAATGCTGCCATTGTTATCCTCCTTATTCCTCACAAGCCCTCTTAAAAGAGACCTGTTTTTCCTGATATTTATATGGGATAAAATACTCCCTGTGGCCTAATGCCTCACTCTTAGTAGGCGTTCCCGCTGCAACAGCTGCCACATATTCCGCCAGTTCTGATGCCATTTCATTCTGAGATCTTTTTCCTGTAAGAATATAACTGGCATCAAAATCCATATCCTCTTTCATTCTTTCATATGTAGCATGGTTTCCTGTGATCTTTACACAGGGAGACACCGCACTTCCTACTACATTTCCCCGACCTGTTACCAGAAAAACCATGTGGGCCCCGCAGCTGATAAGATCCATCAGACCTTCATTGTCATTCGGATTTGTAATGCCAAACTGCATCCAATATGGATCCGGCGTTGAATCCAAAAGCCATAAACCGCCATGGGGCGCCGGAACGGATACCTTCAGCACACCCTGTATCGGTCTGGATCCGCTTTTTATCACAGCTCCCATGCTCTTTTCTTCAATTGTAGAAAGCCCCCCTGCAAAATTTCCGGGGCTTACAGAGTATTGGCGCACAGATTTACAATAATCCAGGGCCTTATCATAGGTATAACGTATTTCCTCCCGGGCTTTTTCATTGGCTGCACGTTCCGTCAGGAGCTGATCTAAGCCAATTGCTTCCACGATCTCCTCGAAAATAGCCGTACCTCCCATATCAACCAACTTATCATAAAACCTTCCCACTACAACATTTCCGGCAAGACCACTGGTATAATCACTGCCACCGCATTCCGCTCCGATCACCAGATCTTTCATTCCCATCTTCACACGAGGGGTGTATTTCAGTTCTTCTATTGTCTTATTTACCCAGTCCACACCTTTTTTTACAGTCTGGCTGGTGCCGCCTTCCTGTTGGATAAACATCCAACAAGAAGGTTTTCCCTCTTTTTCGGCGATTGCTGACAGCCACTCCGGCTGGATATATTCACAGCCCAGCCCTACAGCCAGAACCGCTCCCGTGTTTGGATGGCGGATAAGACTGATAAGCAGATTCACTGCATACTGATTGTCGGTGCAGCCATCAAAACCTACCAGTTCCACATCCGGATGTCCGCTTTCGCTTACGATCCTGTGCGCCACCATCTCGGAACATTTTACCGTATAGATCACCAGGATCCGGTTGCGGATCCCCGGTGCCCCGTTTTTTCTCTTATAACCCTGCCAGGTTAATTCTTCCAGCTTCATCGTTCCGTCCTCACTCATATTTTGTATCCTTAGGTGCTCCGGTTTTCACATCCAAATGACTGGATCTTTCATCATAAATGCTCTGCATCACATGAAGATGAACCCAGCTCCCCTTTAAAATGTCCCTGGTAGCACGCCCGATCACCACGCCGTATTTTATGATCAGATCTCCCTCACTGATATCTACTAAAGCCAGTTTATGGCCTGTAGGAATATCAGTAGCCGCCTTGATCTGCTTTTCTTCACAATCGCCAATCAGTTTTACCTGCTGACCGGCTTTCACCTCTGTCAAAGCAGTTGCCACGTTATCTTTCAGGTCGATCTGAAATGCTGTTATCTCATATTCCATATACAGACGCTCCCTATTTACAAGATTCCAAACTCGGCAAAGGCAGCCGTGGCTGACATACCGCCCTCTATGGCTTTGCGCACAGTCTTCTCTCCAGAAGCCTTCACAAGAGCTTTTTCAATCACTTCATCCTTGATATCCTTAGGAATGATAAGTACACCATCAATATCCCCAAATACCAGATCTCCGTCATGTATAGTCACCTGACCGATTTCGATGGTACAACGATAATCACATACATAGGTGCGCACGGAAGAATCCTGAGCCCAGCACTGCGTACAGAATACCGGGAAATTCTGGCTCAGAACCTGAGGTGTATCCCTGCTATATCCATCCAGTACTGCTCCCACAGCTCCTCTGGTCTTTGCCGTAGCAGTCAACAATTCTCCCCAGAGAGCACTGTTGTGAGCTCCGGTAGCCACATAAACCTCATTCGGCTTCAACTGATCCAGCGCCTCTGTCAGATAGCCAAATGGCTTTTTAGGATTCTCAAACACATCATTTTCCAGAACTGTGCAGGCATAACCTGCGATCTTTAATCGATTGTCCGGCTGTTTACGGTCAATATAGGCATCTGCAGGAACTAATGCCTCTAAGGGACGGATGGATGCCGGCAAAAACTGGTGCTTATATCCCATCTGGTCCAAAATATCTCCTACTACAGGTGTATAAAGTTTTTCCTTCATAAGTGCGAATAACTCTTCATCATTCTTCCATTGTGCCATATCAAAAACCTCTCTTTTTCTAAATGATTTATGCAGAAAACCCGCCCGGCTTGTACTGCGGACGGGCTATGATCACTTTTATCAGAATGCCATGTTAGGCAGCCACATAAAGGTCTGTGGGAAATAAGTCAGTATCAGCAGGGCAACACCCATTACAATATAGAATGGGATCATGGCCTTTGACAGCTTCTCGATCGGAATTCCGGAAATAGCGCTGCCGATGAACAAAGTAGAACCAACCGGCGGTGTCAGAAGTCCGATTCCCAGATTCAGTACCATTACAACTCCCAGATGAATCGGTGACAGTCCCAAAGACATCCAGATCGGAAGGATCACCGGTGTCAGCATCAGGATCAGGCAGGCCATCTCAATGAGGCATCCTAAGAACAGCATCAGAAGGTTCAGCATGATCAGGATCAGGATCTTGTTATCTGTAATGGAGAACAATGCTCTAGAAACTGTCTCCGGAACTTTTAAATAGGTCAGAAGGTAAGTAAAGGCTCCTGATACGCCTAAAAGGATCAGCACCTTTCCCAACGTCATGGTTACATTATTAAAAATCCTCGGAATATCCTTAATACCAAAACCCTTGTAAATAAAGAGACCCACTACTAAGGACCATACCACTGCGCAGGCTGCTGATTCGGTAGTGGTAAAAACTCCGGCAATAACGCCCACTACTACGAAAAGTACTGAAAGCATACCCCAGATCGCTTTAAAAAAGGAATGTATGCAAGCTTTCAGATCAAAACGGCCTGTAACCGGATAATTTTTCTTAACAGACACGAAATAAGAATAAATCATCAAGGTAATAGACAGCACCGCACCAGGAACATATCCTGCCAAAAACAACTGGCCGATAGAAACACTGGTAACACCTGCTGCTGCCAACGTATAGATGACCATGTTCTGGCTTGGAGGCACCAGGATGCCTTCTACAGAGCTTGCCATTGTAAGACAGGTAGAGAAATCCCTGTCATACCCCTGTTCTTCCATCATCTTGATCTCGATCGGTCCCAAGGAAGCACAGTCTGCTGAGGAAGAACCGGAAATACCGCCGAAGAAAAAGGAAGCAACCACGTTTACCATAGCTGCACCACCACGAAACCAACCTACCAACTCTTTAGAAAAGTCGATCAGGGTATCGGTAATTCCTCCCGCACTCATAAGTTCGCCCATCAGGATAAAAAACGGAACTGCTAACAGTGTGTAAGAGTTTAAGTTTGATACAAATTTTAACGCCATCTGCATAGGATTGATCCCCAGATAGAAGAAATCCACCAGGGAAGCAACGCCTATCGCATATACGATCGGTACTCTTAAAAATACCAATGCCAGGAAAATGCCAACCAGCAACAGTGTTGCAATTACAGTCGTACTCATTCTTTACCAATCCTCCTTGTCCATTGTGTGATCAATGCCAGAATGTACAGCACTCCTGTTACAGGCAGAGACATATACATCCACGCATAGGGGATATTAATCCCGGCCATCGTATTGCTTCTGGCCTGTTTTATGAGCTGTGAACCATAAACTACCATGAAAACAGAGAATGCAATGATGCAGACTGTAGCAAGAACATCCGTAGCTAAAATCTGCCCTTTCTTCATTTTGGAATCAAACATAGTCACTTTCAGATGCTCGTCTGTACGCAGCACCAGAGAAGACCCAAGAATACTCATCCATGTTAAAAGGAACAGAGACAGCGGTTCTCCCCACATAGGAGACTTATGCAGGATATAACGGCCTACAAAGATGTAAAACACCACTGCCACCAAGGCTGCCAGCATCAGCACACAAAGATGCTTTACGATACCAAATACAACCTTATCGACCTTATCCCATAGTTTTTTAAGATTTTCCATAATATCACC
>CAVFER010000017.1:0-35778 GCA_963621525.1 bacterium
GAACTATCTGAAAAAACAGGTATATCAATAAATACTCTTTATTCAATTACTAAACGAGATACCCGCCTTCCTAATGATGACATTCTGTTTAGGATTTCTACTGCCCTCAACATTGACATTGATGAATTAATGACATTGCAAGACATGGAAAACAGAATATCTGAACACCTAGGAGAAATTGAGAAAGCACGTAAAAATATCGAACAAGCTTTTAAAGATTTCCCAGAGGTAGCCAATCGTTTTACACCTGAAGAGCTCACCGCTATTTCACGTTTTTTAGATTTTGTAAGTAATTCTGAGAAAGCCCCGGTCACTCCCGATCAGGACACAGCAGAGGCCACTGATCCAGACCAAAGCATAAAAAAATAAGAGCCTAAATGCTCTTGGTTCACTGGCTGACCTTACAGCCGTTTTTATTTTACATTGACAATAATATACTTAACCGGGGAGCCGGGGGACGCGCTGCACCCGTTCCGAGCCTGTCGGAGGTGGTGCCAATGAGTACATATGAGAAAATACAACTTGCAATATCTGTTGTATCGCTGATTGTGGCAATTCTTAGTTATACCCATAAAAAATAGCCGTCCTGACCCTGCAAAAGTCGACGGCTATTTTTTAGTCTAACATTTTTCGCCGGGACGGGGAGGTAGTGGCTCCCTTCCGGCTCTCCTGTTAAGTATATTATAGGTCATACACTTTTATTTGTCAAATGTGTTCTCCCTTTCATCCACGCCCCCAGCCCGGCCGATCAGGAAGGGAACCACATAAAGACATTGCTTTATATACAATAGGCCTCTGCCTTGCGTATAGATCATTTTAAGCGCTGTTTTGCCGGTCCTTTCCACATAGAAAAGGGGTAAAACATGGGAACCACAAAAAGAAAGAACGTTCTTCCTTCTGGAAGCTGCCGGATCCAGGTATATGATTATACAGATGATGAAGGCAGGAAACATTACAAGAGCTTTACAGCACCAACTAAGAAGCTGGCCCAAATGGCTGCAGCTGAATGGAAGGCTGACAAGGCAAAGCACCGGGTCACACCGGACAACATGACACTAAAGGATGCTGCAGACCGCTACATAACCGTCAAGAGCGGCGCTTTGTCCCCTTCTACAGTCATAGGCTATAGAAATATATGCCGTAACCATTTAAGCGGCTATCTAGGGTGCACAAAGCTTGTTGACATTGACAGCGCTACTATGCAGATCTGGATCAGTGATCTTGCAGCAAGGTTAAGCCCTAAAAGCGTGTCAAATGCCTATGGCTTCGTATCTGCAGTTATGGGGATGTTTGCACCAGACACCCAGCTGCATGTCAAATTGCCAGCTGCTAAAAAGCCGGCTCTTTACTGCCCTAACGACCATGACATAAAAACGCTTCTGGCTGCGATCTCCGGTACAGAACTGGAAAGCGCTGTACTGTTGGCTGCTTTCGGGCCTCTGCGCCGTGGTGAGATCTCCGCCCTGGATGCAAAGCACATCCGCGGCAATATGGTTACTGTAGAGTATTCCATGGTATTAACAGAAAATAAAGAATGGGTATTGAAGCAGCCGAAGACACCAGGAAGCTACCGAACTATAGAAATGCCTGCATGGGTCATTGATCGGATCCGGAAGAAAAGAGGGCGCATTGTAGAGCTTACACCCAATCAGATCACACAGCAGTTTGGGCGCAAGCTTAAGCAGCTGGATATTTCGCACTTCCGTTTTCACGATCTGCGCCACTATGCCGCTTCTATCATGCATGCTATAGGCGTACCGGATCAGTACATCCTGCAGCGTGGCGGCTGGGCTACTGACAATGTTATGAAGACCGTTTACCGGAACGTCATTGACCTGGAAGCAGTCAAGCAGAACAAAAAGATCAACAAGCATTTTGACCAACTTAAAGCACTCTGATTTTTAAAAAGTATCACACGAAATATCACACGCGGCCCGCAAACCCTTGTAAATACTAGGGGTCTATCGGGGTTCGATTCCCCTCAGCTCCACTTTTTAAAAGACCGCATAATTGCTGGAAAACCCAGTGTTTATGCGGTCTTTTGCTATTGATTATTTACTTTCAGCTTCTTAACTCAATTCCATAAGTCTTATTTAACTGTTTTAAGATCTTCTTTACATATCCGTCTACTGTATCAGCCTGGAATGCTTCTTCCTTTGGCGTGAACAGGACGGTAAATGCCATGGACTTCTTGTCATCAGCGATCTGCTTGCCTTCATACACGTCAAAGAGTGTTACGTCCTTAACATAGGAGCTTGCCTGGTAGATGCACGCTTCTACCTGTCCGCATGTAATGTCCTTATCCATTACCAGAGCCAGGTCACGTTTCTCTTCTGCAAACTTTGGAAGCGTCTCAAATACAGGTGCCTTGCCATACCATTTTTCCAGAGCCTGCATGTTGATCTCCAGAACATAGGCATCTTCACGCATTGCCTCTTCCTTCATGATCTCATATTTAACCTGTCCCAGATAACCGATCACTTCGCCTTCGCAAAGGATTGCGGCAGTTCTGTACGGATGCAGGAATGGCTTTTCTGTTCTTTCATAAGTGAATGTAAGATGAAGCACATCTGCTACTGTCTCTGCCATGCCCTTTAATGTAAAGAAGGACTCATCTTTACCAAAAGCACCAATGCACAGAGTCTCACGCTCATTTGGATACTCTGTTAATGGAAGAGACTTTGGAATAAATGCATTTCCGATCTCAAAAATACGTCCCTCAAAAATACCTCTCTTCTGATTACGTCCCATTGCGTGGATCATCTGAGGAGCCAGAGTGGTTCTCATTAAGGAAAGATCCTCGTTGATCGGGTTCATAATGCGGATTGCCTTGCGCTCAATGGCATCCTCCGGAAATTCCATTTCATCTAAATCAGCAGGCGAAAAGAAGGAGTAATGCATTCCCTCAAATGCGCCTACACTGCAAAGAGCCTTTTTCACCTTTAAAATGGTCTTCTGACGGGTATTGGCTCCGCCAATGGTCACTTTTGCAGTTTGAAGGAATGTGGACTTAATATGGTCATATCCGTACATACGGATCACTTCCTCTGCTACATCCGGATAATCTTCCATGTCCTCACGATATGCCGGGAAATGTAATGTCAGCTCATCGCCGTTGATCTCAGGAGCAAAATCCAGACCTTTCAGGATGCGAAGGATATCTTCGTCCGGAACAGTAATACCTAATACGCCATTTACCTTTTTAATACTGGTCTTAAACAGCTTTGGTTCTAAGGAATTTCCTGTATTTACGTTCTTGTGAGTCTTTGAAACCTTTCCAGCTCCCAGCTCTTCTACCAGATGCAGGACACGCTTCATAGCCATTTCTGTTGCATACTCATCAACGCCCTTTGCATATCTCTGGCTTGCGTCAGAAGACTGTCCTAAGGCACGGGAACTCTTGCGGATGTTGTCACGGGCAAACTTTGCAGATTCAAACATTACTTCTGTGGTAGTATCGCGGATTTCAGAGTTTAAACCACCCATGATACCTGCAAGTGCAACCGGCTTCTTACCGTCACAAATCACCAGATTATTTGTATTTAATGTAAATTCCTTTTCATCCAGGGTAACGATCTTCTCACCCTCTGCTGCACGTCTTACGCAGATTGCATTGCCTTCCAGATAATCACAGTCAAATGCATGTAGCGGCTGTCCTAACTCACGCATAATGTAGTTGGTGATATCTACGATATTGGAAATAGAATTATTTCCAACCAGAGCCAGACGTCTTCTCATCCATGCCGGGGACTGTGCCAGTTTTACATCATATACATAATGTGCAATGTAACGTGGACACAAATCTGGTGCCTCTACTGTTACATCAAAACCTGCCTTTTCTTCTTCTGTTTCAGTATAGCCTAATGCAGGCATCTTAAGTGGTTGGCCTAAAGCTGCAGCCACTTCTCTTGCCAGACCAAAGATACTCTGGCAGTCTGGACGGTTTGCAGTAATGGAAATATCAAAGATCCAGTCATTTAAACCGGTAATCTCTTTTACATCTGCACCAATTTCTGCATCTTCCGGCAGTACCAGAAGGCCATTATAGCCAGCGCCAGGATACAGATCTTCGTTTAAACCAAGTTCCGTTCCGGAACAAAGCATACCATAGGACTCATAGCCTCTTAATTTGCCTTTTTTAATAGTAACTACGCCTTCAATGGTAACGTGATCTTTTGCGGTTGCGTAAACCCTAGCACCGATCATTGCTACAGGGAACTTGCCCCCTGCTTTTACATTATCAGCGCCACAGCAAATCTGTAATAATTCCGGTCCACCTACATTGACCTGGCACACATGAAGATGAGTCTCCGGAATCGGCTCGCAGGACTCAACATAACCAACAACGATACCACTGATGTCCTTTCCTAACTGCCATTTTTCTTCTACTTCAAATCCACAGTCAAACAGCTTTTTCTCTAATTCGTCTGCAGAAACATTAATATCTACATAATCATTTAACCAGCTTAACGGTACAAGCATTTCTAATCCTCCTGTCCTGATTGAACCTATTAGTCATTGATCTGATCCAACACGCGCAGATCAGATTCAAACAGCATCTTAATGTTATTGATGCCGTATTTTAACATTGCGATACGCTCCAGACCAAGGCCGAAAGCAAAACCGCTGTACTTCTCAGAGTCGATGCCACAATTTTCAAGCACCTTCTTGTTTACAACACCTGCGCCTAAAACCTCGATCCAACCGGTTCCCTTGCACAGTCTGCAGCCTTTACCACCACACTGGAAACAGCTTACGTCAACCTCTACCGACGGTTCGGTAAATGGAAAGTAGGAAGGGCGAAGTCTGGTTCTGGTAGACTCGCCAAAAATTCTTTGAACGAACATGTCTAACATTCCCTTTAAATCACACAGAGTAATACCTTCGTCTACTACAAGGCCTTCCATCTGGCTGAACATTGGTGAATGAGTCGCGTCATCGTCAGAACGGAATACCTTCCCCGGTGAAACAACCTTGATTGGAGGTTTCTTTGCTTCCATTACGTGAACCTGTCCTGCTGATGTCTGGGTACGCAGTAAGAACTCCGGGGACAGATAGAATGTATCCTGCATATCGCGGGCCGGATGATCCTTTGGTGTATTTAAAGCAGTAAAGTTATAGTAATCTGTCTCAATTTCAGTTCCCTCATATACTTCAAAACCCATAGATGCGAAGATATCAGTCAGCTGATTGCGGACAGTTGTTACTGGGTGCAGATTTCCATAACGGATTTTCTTTGGCGGCATGGAAATGTCAATCTTTTCAGATTCGTAACGCTGCTGCTGTTCTTTTTCCTTTAATTTCTGATCCAGTTCATCAAAAAACTGGTTTGCCCATTCCTTTGCGCCATTAATGGTCTTACCAAACTCTGCCTTCTGGTCGTTTGGTACATTACGCATCTCCTTCATCAAAAGACCAATGCGGCCCTGTTTATTATCTAAGAAGGTTTTCTTGAATTCATAAACACTTCTGGAAGTGGTAAGAGTTTCTGCGCCCTTGCAGATCTCGTCTTTGATCCCAGCGATCACTTCATTCAGTTCTTTCAAATCCTGCATGATTTTTCTCCTTTTTTTATCTTTGTTGATGTTTTTCCCCGGCTCCGCTCACAACCTCGTGCTTTACACTCTACTGCCTGCTATGCAGGCGGGTTGTTCGTTAATGGCTTGAAAAAACAAATGTCACATTCTGTGCCGCTTGTTTTTTCTGCACGCATTAAAAAGTCCCCCTGCACCTAAAGGTGCAGAGGGACGATATTTTACCGTGGTACCACCCAGTTTCCTGTAAACAGTACTTCCTGTCTACAGACACTTTCCAGTATGTAACGTATACTATACGGCAATGCCTACTATTTTTCTTCAGCAATGCAGCTCCCGTGGGAAATTCGGATATCTGTCTGAACGGAAAAAGGCTCACAGCCGATGACCTTTTCTCTCTGACCGGAAACAGTATCTTAAAAACACGATCTTCGCTTTTAATCTCATTTATGATCTCAGGTATGTCTGCCCTGTGTGGACATCCATAGTCTGTAAACCATTCTAGTCACTTTGTTTAGAAAAGTCAAGGCTTTTTTCGTTTCTTTAACTCCCCTACATATTCTAATACACAGTCTTTTAACTTCTTTATGCTGTCTGAAGGCTCTGTCTCCTTTTTCATACCCATTCCCAGTTCTCGGATACATTCCGGGGTCACAGGAATACAGCACACATCATCTGTATTCCCACGGATCATAAATTCCGACATCATGGAGATACCAAGTCCTTTTCCCACCATACGCAGATCTACGTCTACCTCTGGACAGATTCTCCGGAAACGGTATAATATTTCCACCAGCCATTGCACTGATTCTTCTGGCACTGTTTGGAACGTATTTTCTTCACAACCGCACTGTTTATATTTGGGTCACTTCCTTTACCTGGGCAGCTTCCCTGTTTGATTTCTTTAAAGCACTGCCTGAACAGGTACAGATGTTGTTCCACCTGGATAAGGCAGTGGAATTTGCAGGAAATCTCCTGCCATTATTTAATCTGAACCTTGGTTGGATCCTTCCAGCAGCTATCGGTCTGCTGATTGGACTTTTGAGTGATTCCCAGACTTTTTCATAATTTTGTACGCTTACATGTGTTAAGCTTATCTTCAGTCATCAAATTCTCCTGATATCCCGTTTTTTTGCATCTGACCATACGATCTGCTACCGGCATCAACTGTTCATCCGTGATCTTATCTACAGCAACCTGTCAGGCAATGATTTTCCAGGCAGATGCGACCGATCCATTCCAGTTCCTCTCTCGACAACATCTGAAAAAAGCGTTGTCAAATCGTAGTCAAGGGCACTTTCGTAGTCACTCAAAGTGACCTAAAACCCTTATTTTACGCGGACAAGCTTGGCAATTGTTTCACAGTTGGCCGTAGCCGGAAACATGTCAACAGCTACTGCCCTTTCCAGTTTATACCCTCTCTCCTGTAAGATCACCAGATCTCTTACCAGGCTGGTTGGTTTGCAGGAAATGTAGACTAAATGATCTACACCGAAGTTGATGATACGGTCTAATGCCTTTGGATGGATACCGTCTCTTGGTGGATCTAAGATGATCAAATCCGGCTTTTCCGTGATTTCATCAATGACTTTTAATACATCTCCGGCAATGAATTCACAGTTGTGCAGGCCGTTTGCCTCTGCATTTTCCTTTGCTGCGCCTACTGCCTCTTCTACAATCTCTACGCCTACTACCTTCTTTGCTACCGGCGCAATGATCTGGGAAATGGTTCCGGTTCCGCTGTATAAGTCAAAGACTACTTTATCCTTTGTCTCTCCTACATAACCTCTTGCTGTCTCATAAAGCACCTCTGCTCCCAGCGAATTGGTCTGGAAGAAGGAAAACGGGGTGATCTGGAATTTTAAGCCTAAAAGTTCTTCATAGAAATAGTCTTTTCCATAGAGAACGGTAGTCTCATCGCTCTGCACCACATCAGCAAGCGTATCATTGCGGATATGAAGGATACCTGCAAAGTTACCTTCCATTTTAAGGGCTAACAGTAGTTCCTTCCATTCTTCCAATAACACTTTTTCTGCTTCCACGGACTCTGGCATTCCTTCTTTGCCTGTCTGACCAGAAGTTACCAACGCCACCAGAATCTCCCCTGTTTTTACAGCCCTTCGCACCAGCAAATGTCTTAAATATCCTTCATGCTGCAGTTTTCTGTAATAGCCCATACCTTTTTCTGTGAAATACTTTAAGGTAGCCGTTAATATTTTACGGAAATCCTCATGGACAATGTGACATTCTGGAGTATTTACAATATCATAAAAGCTGCCTCTGCGATGCATTCCTAACGCCAGAGGACCACCCTTATACTCATCTCCAAAGGAGAATTCCATTTTGTTTCTGTAGCCATCAGAAATAGGGCTTCCTTTGATGCCTTCAAATTCATAAGACTTGCACACGCCGTCTAATAATGCCTTGATCTGTCCTTCTTTGATCTTTAACTGTTCTTCATATGGAAGACTTTGGTACAGACAGCCGCCGCATACGCCAAAATGAGGACATGTGCCTTCCTTTCGCTCTAACGGGGAGGTTGCAAGAACTTTCAAAAGCCGTCCTTCACATTTTCCATTTCTCTTTTTATTGATCACAAACTGTATCTTCTGCCCTGGAATGGCATTTTTTACGATTACTTTTTCCTCGTCTACATGAAGAATTCCCTTGTTTGGAAACTCCACGTTTTCTACAACTGCTTCGTAAATCTCGCCTTTTTTCACCTTTTTACTCCTTATTTTTATTTTTCGATTACCCAAGAAAAGCGTGTCCCTGTAATTGAGACACGCTTTTCACTTATGAGCTTTCACATCTGTTGCTGTTTCTTTCTTGATTTATTCAGCCTTCTCTTCTTTCTTTTCACATTTCTTTTCTTCTGCCTTTTCATCCTCGAAGAAATCATCGTCGAAGTCATCATCGAAATCGTCTTCAAAATCTTCCAGATAATCAGGAGTAAAGAACCGGTATACTGCGTATGCTATGCCTGCTACTGCTGCTACCGCGCCGATGATTGCCAGTACCCAAAGGATACAGTTTTTCTTCTTTTCATCTTCTTCTCTCTTGTGGATCAGTTCATTAATACGGCTGGTATTCATCAGTTCTTCCACGCGGCTTAAAGCCTCTTTTCCCATGGTATCCCATCTCTCTCTGTCAAATCTGTTCATAGCAGCTCCATCCTTTCTGCGCTTATTTTCCCTAATATTTAGTATACCACAACCATATACTTTTTACTACTATTTTCAGACACGTTCCAATTTTGCAAAACCAGCTAACATCTTCTTCTTGCCACCCTTGTCAAACTCCACTGTGATCTCATAATCTCTGGCTCCGTCTACGATATCTTTTACAGTTCCTTCACCGAATTTTGCATGTTTTACACGGTCTCCTTCTTTATAATCAAGGGATGCCGCCTTCTGGACTGTAAATGTCTTTCCAAAACCTGGTTTTTTCTTTGGTTCCAGACTCTGCATGCCGCTGGCAAAAACGCCTCTTTCAGTAGTTTTTCCGTTTCCTGCTGGTGATGCAGTTTTGGAAGCATAGGCATTGTATCCCATTCCAAAACGGTTGACACTGCTTTTACTGCCCCGGTTCCATGGAATACCAGGATCGTCAAAGTCATCCTGTTTGTTCTTTCCAAGAACCGGCTGTAATTTATCTGCATTTAACAATTCCGGCGGTATCTCATTCATAAAGCGGCTTGGCTTGGACCATCTGGTCTCTCCATTTACCATGCGCTGTCTGGCCGCTGTAAGGACCAATTCCTTCTTTGCACGGGTAATACCTACATAGCACAGTCTTCGCTCTTCTTCTATTTCCGTCTTATCATCAGACATAATAGACATCATTCCCGGGAAAAGACCATCTTCCATACCTACCAGGTATACCTTTGGAAATTCCAGTCCCTTGGCACTGTGGAGAGTCATCAAAGTCACTCTGTCATCAGAATCATCTACATTGTCAATATCCGCAACCAGTGCTACCTGCTCCAGAAATTCATCCAGTGTAGGATGTTCGTTGTCTTCCTCATAGGCCGCCGCCTTATTGATCAATTCCTCAATATTTTCCAGACGGGTCTGTGCCTCAATCTCTCCCTCTTCCTGAAGTTCTTCCTCATAGCCTGTATCTTCCAAGATGTGGTCGATCAGGTCTTTCATGGAGTATTCCTCTGAATGGGCCATCGCCCTGAAAGCTTCCATCTGTGAAATAAAACAGCCGATCTTTTCTGCTGCCTTGCCGATACCTGAGATCTGTTTTGCCTCTTTTAAGGTATCATAAAAACTCATACCATGTTCAGATGCAAAAGCCGTCACTCTTCCAATGGTAGTAGCTCCGATCCCACGCTTTGGCACATTGATAATACGGATCACCGACAGGTCATCCACACCATTTGCAATAGTCTTTAAATAAGCCAGGATATCTTTGATTTCTTTTCGCTGATAGAAGTTTACTCCTCCTACCAGTCTGTACGGCACATTGTAGAAAATGCAACGTTCTTCTAATAAACGTGACTGGGCATTGGTCCTGTAAAGCACTGCCTGATCCTGATAGGAATAAGCACTGTCACGGATCTGGCGCACTACAAAGTCCGCCTCATCCTTCGCCATATCAAACTGTTTAAATAAGATCTTATCTCCTTCCCCATTGGCAGTCCAAAGAGTCTTATCTTTACGACCAAAATTGTGATGAATCACCCCATTGGCTGCATCCAGTATATTCTGGGTGGATCGGTAATTCTGCTCCAGCTTGATCACCTCTGTGCCTGGAAATGTATTTTCAAAACTTAAGATATTCTGGATATCCGCCCCTCTGAACCGATAAATGGACTGGTCATCATCACCAACAACACAGAGATTGCCGTACTTGGACGCCAGCAGGCTTACCAGCTTAAACTGGGCCATATTGGTATCCTGGTACTCGTCCACCATAATATATTTAAAACGTTCCTGGTAATAATCCAGCACCTGCGGATCATTCTGAAACAATTCTACCGTCTTTACAATCAGATCATCAAAATCAAGGGCATTGTTCTTCTTTAACTGTTTCTGATACTCCTTGTAGATCTCACCAGTCTTCTTTTCCCTGAAATCTGACCCTGCATTTAATAAAAACTCTTCCGGAGTGATCAGCTTATCCTTAGCAGAAGAGATCGCCGCCAGGACAGACCGTTCTTTAAACTGCTTGGTGTCAATGTTCATTAACTTAAAGACCTGACGCATCAGTGTTTTCTGATCATCGCTGTCGTAAATGGAAAAGCTGGTAGTATATCCCAGACTTTCAATATGACGGCGCAGGATGCGCACACAAGAAGAATGGAAAGTGCTGACCCATATACTTTCCGCCCCAAAACCAACCAGGTTATCCACTCGTTCCCGCATTTCTCCGGCTGCTTTGTTGGTAAAGGTAATGGCCATAATGTTCCATGGATTTACCCCGCATTCATCGATCAGGTAAGCGATTCTGTGAGTCAGGACTCTTGTTTTGCCTGAACCGGCTCCTGCCAGTATAAGAAGGGGGCCGTCTGTATGTAAGACTGCCTCCTTCTGTTTCGGATTTAATGTATCATAAATACTCATATTATTTATACCGCCTTTTATTTACAATGTTCTCTCGGAATTTTTCTGTGCCTGATTTTGTGAGAAGATTTTTTTGGACTCATTATATCATCATTACTTTTCTCCCGCAAGCGGCGGAACAGGAAAACAAGGTTAAAACAACTTCCCTCTTGCCATATAGTTTCCATTACTATATAATATATATAGCAATGTAACAACATAGACCGAGGTGACTTTTAATGAAAACAAATGAAGAACGGCTTCAGGATCTTTTTGCCTATCTTGACAGGCAGACTCACGTACAGCCGGAGGAGATACCCAATATCGACCTGTATATGGATCAGGTCACAACCTTTATGGAAGAACATTTAAAGAACACCAGACGGTATGAAGAAGACAAGGTCCTTACCAAGACCATGATCAATAATTACGCTAAAAATAATCTTCTCCCACCACCTGTTAAAAAGAAATATTCTAAAGAACACATGCTCATGCTGATCTTTATCTATTACTTCAAGAGCCTGTTATCTTTTCGGGATATTGAAGAACTGTTCCGCCCTATCACTTCAAAGCATTTTACAGCTCGTGGTTCCAGTCTTTCCCTGGAAGACATTTACAGGGAAGTTTTTACACTAGAGGAAGGCGAGATGTCTTCTATCAAGGCAGATATTGCTTCCAAATTTGAAAAGGCCATGGAGACTTTTAAAGATGTTTCCAATGATGCGGATGATCAGGATTACCTGCGACTCTTCTCTTTTATCTGTGAACTTTCCTTTGATGTTTACATGAAAATGCAGATGATTGAACGGCTGACAGACCAACTGCGCGCAGAACACCCGGACTCTAAAAAGAAATAGATTTTCTTCCGCAAAAAATTATTTTTTCTTTCATTTATCATTTTAATCTCCGATTTTTGAAGACAAATTTTTCCATCTTCAAAAGCCGGAGATTTTCGTTATTCTCCCATAAAATGAGCGCTTACAATTTTTTTGTACATGTATAAATATTTTTGAGATTATTATTGCTTTTTGTTTATTCTATGATAAAATAAAAGTACAAATGATCGGTTTATTATTCGTTTTAACAATTTATTTGTTCTCATCCTGAAAGGAGCTTTATACATATGTCTACATTCACTGTAAACGGCAAGTTTGTGACAACCTCGCGTAAACAGTCCCTGTTGCGTTTCCTGCGTGATGAGCTGAAACTGACATCCGTAAAAGACGGATGCAGTCAGGGTGCCTGCGGGGCCTGTACCGTTATCATTGACGGTGAGACCTGCCGCGCCTGTGTGCCTACTACGGACATATTGGAAGGCCGGAACATTATTACCGTAGAAGGTCTTACTGACTGGGAGTCCAAGGTCTATACCTATGCATATGGAGAAGCAGGTGCTGTGCAGTGCGGTTTCTGTATTCCTGGTATGGTTATGTGCACCAAGGCATTATTAGATAAAAATCCTAATCCTACAGAAGCCGAAATCCGCTATGCCATCCGCAATAACTATTGCCGTTGCACCGGTTATGTAAAGATCATTGCAGCCATCCGTCTTGCAGCCAAGATTATGTGTGAAGGTGTGATCCCAAAAGACTGCGCTGATGACTGGAAGATTGGTTCTAGAGTCCATCGTTTGGATGTAGAGGAAAAAGTTTTAGGATATGGGAAATATCCAGATGACTTCTATTTTGACAATATGTGCTATGGCTCTGCCGTAAGAAGCAGGTACCCAAGAGCCCGTGTACTTAGTATCGATACTTCTGCAGCAAAAAAACTTCCTGGCGTTGTAGCTGTGCTCACTGCCGAAGATATTCCTGGGGAAAATCTGGTTGGCCACTTAAAACATGATCAGTATACACTGATCCCGGTAGGCGGCCTGACACATTATCTTGGAGATGCCATTGCCCTGGTAGTTGCCGAAGACAGAGATACCCTGGAAAAGGCAAAGAAACTGATAAAGGTTGAATATGAGGTACTTCCCGCCGTCCACAACATTGAAGAAGCAGCTGCCCCCGATGCACCTTTAGTATATGATGAGGAAACTTCCAATGTACAGGCCTACAAACACGTCTGTCGCGGCGACGCCGAGGAAGCCATCAAACATGCAGCGCATGTTATTTCCCATCACTTTGAGACTCCATGGACAGAACATGCTTTCCTGGAGCCGGAATGTGTGGTTTCCTATATGGACAGTGACGGGGATGTTTTCCTGATCACCACAGATCAGTCTTCCCACACTACCCTTCACGAATGTACCAGACTTTTGGGAACAAAAAAAGTCAAGGTCCAGAATGCCTTGGTTGGAGGCGGTTTCGGCGGCAAAGAGGATATGTCCGTTCAGCACCACGCTGCACTGATGACCTACTGCACCGGCCGCACTGTAAAAGTAAGCCTTACAAGAGCAGAATCCCTTCTGGTACATCCAAAGCGTCATCACTTTGTGATGGATTTCACCATGGGTTGTGATGAAAACGGTAAGATCATGGGCGTTAAGGCAAAAGTCGCCTCTGACACGGGTGCTTTTGCTTCTCTTGGCGGCCCTGTTCTGGAACGTGCATGTACCCATGCCGCAGGTCCTTATGCTTATGAAAACTTTGAGATTGAAGGAACTGCTTATTATACAAACAACCCGCCAGCCGGTGCTTTTCGCGGTTTTGGCGTAACACAGACCTGTTTTGCAACAGAAACGCTTCTGAACATGATGGCAGATGAGATTGGTATTACTCCATGGGAAATCCGCTACCGCAATGCCATCCGTCCAGGCGGCGTTCTTCCAAACGGACAGATTGTTGATCATTCTACCGGTCTGGTAGAGACACTGGAAGCGGTAAAAGAGGAATACGATGCTGCTGTTGCTGCTGGAAAAGCCGTCGGTCTCGCCTGTGCTATGAAAAATGCCGGCGTAGGTGTTGGTATTCCTGACTGGGGCCGTGTAAAACTGATTGTTGAAGATGATGCAAAATTGCACATTTATAGTGGTGCATCCTGTATCGGACAGGGACTTGGTACTGTTCTGGTACAGATGGTCGTTACCAACACAGATCTGACAAGAGATCAGATTGTTTATGAGCGGAGTAATACATGGATTGCACCTGACTCCGGCGATACTTCCGGTTCCCGTCAGACTTTAGTTACCGGTGAAGCCTGCCGTCGCGCCTGTGAAAAGGTAATGGAAGCAAAGAATGCCAGCGAACATCATTCCTTAGAGGATCTTAAAGGTCAGGAATTCTATGGAGAATACCTGGCTAAGACAGATCCGTTAGGCGCTGATGTTCCTAACCCGGTATCACACGTGGCTTATGGTTATGCTACTCAGATGTGCATCGTAGATCCCAAGACGAAAAAAATCGAGAAAATGGTTGCTGCCCATGATGTAGGTAAAGCTGTAAATCCATTATCCTGCGAAGGACAGATTGAAGGCGGCGTCGTTATGTCTATGGGATATGCTTTAAGAGAACGCTATCCAATTGATGACAACTGCAGGCCAATTGAAAAATATGGTTCTTTAGGACTCTTGCGTGCTCACGAAGTTCCTGAGATTGAGGCCATTGTGATTGATAAACCCGGTCTGAATGTAGCCTGCGGAGCCATCGGTATTGGAGAGATCACCTCCATTCCTACTGCTCCTGCTATTACAGACGCTTACTATCGCTGTGACGGAGAGCGCCGCTACAGCCTTCCAATTTCCGGAACACCTTATGAAAGGAGGTTCTAATCATGGCTGTTAAAAAGAAATTTCCCTATCGTTCCGCATTTGTAGCCTGCAACGGTGGCTGCCATGTAACAGAAGGCTCCTGCTGTTCCTATGGCTGTCTCGCCTGTGGAAAATGTGTGGAAAGCTGTAAATTCGGTGCCATTCATCTGAATGAATACGGCATAGCAGAGGTAGACGAAGAAAAATGTATCGCCTGTGGGCGATGCGTGAGGGAATGTCCTCAGCACATCATCCATTTACATGACTGTGCCAACACGATCGCTGTTAAATGTTCCAATAAAGATAAAGGCAAAGAGGCAAGAGCTGTCTGTTCTGCAAGCTGCATCGGCTGCGGCATCTGTGAAAAAACCTGTACTGCCAGTGCCATCCATGTAGAAGACAACTGTGCAGTGATCGATGAATCTTCCTGCTTAAGCTGCGGTATGTGTGCTATGAAATGTCCACGGCATGCGATCTATGATTTACGAGGGATTTTTACGAAGGTACGATAATACAGCTGCCCCCCCCGCCTGATGGCGGGGTTTCGTGCATATACCAAGAAGTTTTGGATTGCCCCGTTGGGGGCAAATGAAGTGTAACACACGCTCCCCGCCGTCAGATCGGGAAATCACCTCAAATATCAAAAAAATGCTCCGACGACTGCACACCAGCAGTCCTCCGGAGCATTTTTTCTCACTCACGCTATTTTACAGAGCACATTTTCCTCTCATCAGGAACTCTCCCTTCTTCTCTTCTACTACTTTTCCATCTTTTACAGCCTGAAGTCCACGTAAAAATACACTTTCCACTCTTCCGGTCACTTTTGTGCCTTCAAATGGAGCATAATCCACATTCTGAAGCTGATCTTTGGCTGTGATCACATCTTCTACACCTGTACGCATGATCACAATGTCTGCGTCACTTCCAGGAGCAATCACGCCCTTTCTCGGATAAAGACCATACAGTTTTGCAGGATTTTCAGACAGAACACGGCACATATCTTCCTTTGTGATGCGCCCCTTGTCTACACCGTAAGTATAGATCAATGTTCCTCTTGTTTCCGCACCCGGCATACCGCCCGGAATCTTGGTGAAGTCGCCTTCTCCTAATTTCTTCTGCTCTGTGGTAAAGCTGCAGTGATCCGTAGAAATAGTCTGGATGGTACCGTCTGCCAGACCTTTCCATAGACATTCCTGGTCTTCTTTCTTTCTTAAAGGCGGTGCGCACACATATTTTGCACTTTCAAAGCCAGGAAGTTCATAAAAACTGTCATCCATAAGCAGATACTGTGGACAGGTCTCCACATAAACCTTCTGTCCTCTCTTGCGGGCCTGTGCGATCACATCATAGCCTTCTTTACAGGTCAGATGTACGACAACCACCGGAACATCTGCTACCTCTGCCAGACGTAAAAGTCTTCCAATAGCTTCTGCTTCTGCAGCTGCCGGACGGGTCTTTGGATGGCTGGAAACACCCATTTTTCCTGCTGCTTTTGCTTCTTCCTGTAAAGCTGCGATCATACCGCTGTTCTCACAGTGTACACCGGTAATACCGCCAGTCTCTCTTAATCTCTGTAAGATCTCAAATAATGTCTTGTCATCTACCTGGGTATCGTAGGTCATATACAGTTTAAAAGAAGTAATTCCTTCATCCATCATATCCTGGACTTCTTTGGAAACAGAAGGATTCCAGTCAGTAATGGACATATGAAAACTGTAATCACAGGAACACTTTCCATCTGCCTTTTCATGCCAGTTCTTTAAACCTTCTGCCAGTGTTTCTCCCGGATACTGGGTTCCAAAATCGATAATGGTAGTGGTACCGCCTCTTAAAGCAGCCTTTGTACCAGTAGCAAAATCATCTGCTGTTACAGTTCCAGCCACATGCAGGTCAAAATGCGTATGTGCATCAATAAATCCAGGGAAGATCAGGCATCCTGTGGCATCGATCTCTTTATCTCCCGGCTGTGCCAGCTTCTTAATCTCTTCTGCTGTACCTGTAGCCGCGATCTTTTCCCCGTCAATGAGGATATCTGCAGGAAAACTTCCGTTTCCTGTGACTATGGTTCCGTTTTTAATGATCTGTCTCATATTTTTCAGCCTCCTTTATAATAACAGCTCATAGCAGCCTTCTGTCAGGATCTGTTCTGTGTCGATCAGCTGCTCCAGAGAAACTCTGTCTGCAACCGGCGCGCACCAGGCCATTCCGCAGCCTGCGCTGATCTGTCGTGGAACCGGGATCAGCCGTCCTGGGGCTCCTTTTGCTTTTGCCGCTGCTTCCATTTTCATTGCCATGGTAGTAGTAGGGAACGCAAATACCACCTTCATCGTCTTTTCTCTGGGCATATTATCTTCCTCTCTAAGCACTTACAGGGCATGACTAAAAAGCCACGCCCCGAAAGTGTTTTTGCAATATTTTTATTAACCGATCAGCAGATAGCTGTAATCAGAAATTACAGTCTGGATGATCTTCTGGATTCCGTCCGGAACATTCTCATTTGCAGTTCCAACTGTGTAATCTATTACATTGCCTGCCAGACGTACCTTGCAGGTTCCTGCTGCATCAAGAACAGTGAAGCCCTGGTTCTTGCTGTTTTCCATATCTGCTTCATTTGCAAATAAGGTAAACTTGTCAAGATATGGAGCGCTGTCCCATGGGCAGAAGCTGCGGCAGTTGCCACATTCATTACACATGTAATCTACATGAATCACCTGATGTTTGTCCATGCCAGGTACTGTTAAGGTTACGTTTGCTCTGTTCGGGCATACCTCTACACAGTTTTCGCAGATGCTGTTGCAGGAGAGACATCTTCTGCTGTCAGACTCTTCATTTTCCTCAGACAGTTTGCCCTTACGTCCGTAAACAACCTCAGCGGCAGCCATCTTGAAGATATCCTCAGATAAATCTCTTCCGATAATAGCTTCTGCTGCTTTCTTACCATCTCTGATGCCTTCTACAACAGTGGCAGGTCCAAAGAGGCCATCACCGGCAACATAAACGCCCTTTACAGAAGTCTCCAAAGTGTTGTGGTCAACAACTGGACGCTTCTTTTCGTCTACAGCGATGCCGTTTGCTTCGTAGAATGCGCCTGGAACCTTCTCACCAACAGCTGCGATCACAGCGTCAGCAGCGATCTTAACGATCTCATCTGTTTCTACAACACTTCTTCTTCCGCTTGCATCGAAGTCACCTAACTGCATCTTACGACAGATCAGTTCGCCATTTTCCAGTTTAACAGGTGCTAACAGCTCTGCAAACTCTACGCCGTCATCAATTGCCATTACTAGCTCTTCTTCATCAGCTGGCATGTATCTCTTGGTTCTTCTATAAACCAGAGATACCTTTTCTACGCCTGCATTGCGCTTTGCAGCTCTTGCAGTATCCATAGCTGTGTTACCGCCACCAATAACAACAACGTTCTTGCCTAAGTCTACCTTGCCGTCAGTTGCCTTAAACTGTGCCAAAAACTCTAATGCGTTCATGGTCTTTCCAGCTTCCAGTCTCAGTCTGCCTGCTTCAGAAGCACCAACTGCCAGTACAACGTGGTCATATTCTTTCTTTAATTCATCAACGGAAGTGATCTCTTTGCCGTTTACCAGCTCTGCGCCCATAGCACGAACCAGTTCAACGTCATGATCAATGGCTTCGTGGGAAATACGGAAGCCTGGGATCACATTGCGTACAACGCCGCCCATTTTTTCTGCCTTCTCAAATACAGTAACCTTCATACCACCCTTTGCAAGGAAGTATGCAGCTGCCAGACCTGCAGGACCGCCGCCTACTACAGCAGCCTTCTTATCAGAAGTAACTGCAGGTGCTTTTAATTCTGCCATAACAGCATCAATTCCGCCCTGAGCAGACTCTAATTTGGTTCTGCGGATATCTACAGAAGCCTCGTAGAAGTTTCTGGTACATTTGCTCATGCAGTTGTGTGCACAGATGGTACCGGTAATAAATGGAAGCGGGTTCTTATTTAAGATAACCTTTAATGCTTCTTCGTACTTTCCTTCACCTGCTAACTGCATGTAACGGGTGATATCCTGATGGATCGGGCATCCTTCCTGACATGGAGCAATAAAGCAGTCTGTTAACGGAACCGGCTTTTTCACCTTTCTGGATGGAAGCGGCTTAACAGCCTTTACATGGTGTTTGTCAGACTTTGCAGCCTCTACCATAGCTTCTACCTTCTCTGCGCTTACACCAGAAAAAGCTGCTGCTTCTTTTTCTTTAAATAACTGTCCAATCTGCTCTAATCTCTCATAGCCGCCTGGCTTTAACATGGTAGTTGCCATAGTTACAGGCCAGATACCAACGTCTACGATCTTTGTGATATTAAAGTAATCAGCACCGCCGGAGTATGAAATACGCAGTTTTCCCTCAAAGTCTTTTGCCAGCTTCTGTGCAACAGACATAGACAGAGCGTATAAGGACTTACCGGACATGTACATTTCTTCACTTGGAAGTTCGTTCTGTTTTACATCTACAGGGAAGGTATTTGTGATCTTAACACCAAATTCCAGTCCCTTCTCATCTGCCAGCTTCTGCAGTCTATGTAACATTGGAACTGCATCTGTGTACTGAAGGTCATCTCTGAAATGGAAGTCACCAAATGCTACATAATCATAGCCCATGTCATCCATTAATTTTCTTGCATACTCATATCCTAACAAAGTAGGATTGCACTTGATAAAGGTATGTACCTTCTTCTCAGTGAGCAGATAGCTTGCGATACGCTCGATCTCCTGTGGAGGACATCCGTGCAGAGTGGAGAGAGTTGCACAGTTGCAGATTTCAGGGGAGATGCTTTCAACATCCTCTTTTGTCAGATTCTCAAAACGATCCAGGTTATCTAACAGCCACTGACGGCACTCATTAAAAATTGGTGCTGCAGAAGCATCCTTCATTCCTTCAATAAAACGATCTACCTTTTCCAGTTTGATGCCGTCCAGGTCATAACCAACGGACATATTGAACTGGAAGCCGTCCATAGATCCAAGGCCATATTCCTTAGCTAATACCTTACAGGCAAACCATGCTTTCACGTACTCATCATATGCCTGTGGCACATAAAGCTCAGTGGACCATTCACAGTTGTAGCACTCATCATCAGCCCTGATGCACGGCTTTGCTACCGGGAGGTCTTCACCATCTAACTTCTGAACTGTCTTTAATTCAAAGAAGCGGCTTCCTGCTACATAAGCAGCTACAATATTCTGGGTCAGCTGGGTGTGTGGTCCTGCAGCAGGTCCAAAAGGTGTCTCTAATGTACGTCCAAAGATTTCATATTTCTTGCTCTGATCTGCAACAAATGGTCTTCTAATACCAAAAATAGCGCCTTTCTTGTGTTCCTCCAGGATCCAGTTCATCATCTTTCCAAAGGGAATGGGTGTCATAATATCGCTCATATTCAATTTCCTCCTTATATATAGCACCCGATCAGGTCCCAGCACCGTTCTTATCTTTCAACGGCTCAGCCGCCCGGATACTCCGATCTGCTGTTTTCCCGCCGCCCTGTAATCGGCTATTACTAATTAATTTACATCAGTTCAACCATGCGCTGGTTTGAATGAGAAAGCGTGTTGCAAGCTCGCCTGCATAAACACTTTCTTGTTCAAATCAGCATATGGTGGAACTGTAACATTTACATTATTAACCGTTAATGGAATGTTCCAGCTTCTTAGCCTCTTCTCTTACTTCGTAAAGAACCTTCTCTTCATCGATTCCGATCAGTTCTCTGTCTTTCATTAAGACTTTACCGTTACAGACTGTGGTAACAACGCTGCGTCCGGTCATACCGAATAAGATGTGGCTGTTGATATTAGAAGCATCCATAGGCGTTCTCGGCACATAATCTGTAACGATCACATCTGCTGCTGCGCCTTCTTTTAATACGCCTAACTGCTTCTTAAAGTAACGGTTTGCGATCTTAGCATTTCCCTCAAAAAGCATCTGTGGAACTTCGCCCCATGCTGCAGTTGCATCACACAGATGATGCTTGTGAAGTACATTTGCTACCTTATAGGATTCCAGAACATCCTGTGTATAACCATCTGTTCCAAGACCTGTTAAGATACCTCTATGAACGATTTCCATGGTCGGAGGGCATCCGCAGGCATTACCCATGTTAGACTCAGGGTTGTGTACTACCATGGTATCAGTTGCTTTGATCAGTTCCATCTCATGTGGATTTACATAGATGCAGTGGCCAAGTAATGTCTTGCTTCCTAAGATATTGCAGTCGTATAAACGATCTACAATGCGCTTTCCATATTTATGTAAGCAATCATGAAGATCTTCAATACCTTCTGCAACATGGATATGATATCCAACCTCTTCCGGCTTATTTGCTGCAGCAAATTCCATTGTCTCATCTGAAATGGTAAACTGTGCATGCATACCCATCATACCTGCAAACATATCTGTATCATCTGCTAATGCATGCTTGATCCATCTTGCATTCTCTAATACAGCTTCTCTGGACTTATCCATACCGTCACGGTCAGATACTTCATAACACAGACAGGCTCTTATACCAAATTCTTTTGCAGCATCTTCAATAGCAAACAGGCTGTCCTTGATCTGTCCAAAGCTTGCATGATGGTCAAATACAGTGGTAACACCGTTCTTGATGCTGTCGATGAAGGTAACTCTTGCGCTCTGGCGGGTCTGCTCATTGGTCAGATGACGGTCGATAGTCCACCATAATCCGTCCAGGATATCTAAAAATCCGTGAGGATCATATCCTTTAATGCTTAAGCCTCTTGCCATTGCACTGTAGATATGCTCATGTGTATTAATGAAAGCCGGCATGATAACGCCCCCCTTAGCGTCTACAAACTCAGCTTGTGGAAACTCTTTTTTAATTTCTTCCAGAGTTCCTACTTTTTTAATAGTAGTTCCGTCGATTGCTACCGCTCCATTTTCTAAAAATGGCTGCCCGGCATCTCTTGTAAACAGACGTCCGTTTCCAATGATCAACATATGGCTCTCTCCTTTTCCAAATGATAACAATGTTGTAGTACCCTTATATTAACACCTGGAAATACCATTTGCAAGGAAAAAAGTACAATTTTTTTTAGTTGTTCAAAATTTTTTTGTGAAAAACTATTGCAATCTGCTTTTTTTGTGCTATGATGGAATCATAAACAACTCATGAATATTTTAACGATTGTTTATTGTACAAAGTTACCATACCACATTATGAAAGTCCGAAATTGAGGAGGTTGTTCATGGCATACACACTTGACCTGCTAGAACAGATTGCAGACGGCCTTGCAAGACAGTTCGGACCAGACTGCGAGATCGTGATCCACGACTTAAAGCGCCACGACCTGGAACATTCTGTTGTACATATTAACAACGGACATGTCACCAACCGGCGTGAAGGAGACGGACCATCTAAGGTAGTTCTGGAAACCCTGCACAGGGATCCGGCTTCACTAAAAGACCATCTAGGTTATCTTACACGCACAGCAAACGGTAAGATCTTAAAATCCAGTACGTTTTTTATCAGGAATCCTGAGGATTCTGCTGTAGATTACATTTTTTCCATTAACTACGATATCACCAGTCTGATGACTATCGACCGATCTATTAAAGCGCTGATCAGTACTGAAGATCCTGCTGATACCAAACAGCAACCGGAGCAGATTGTACACAATGTAAACGATCTTCTGGATAACCTGATCGAACAGTCCGTAGCTTTAGTCGGGAAACCGGCGGCCCTTATGAATAAGGAAGAAAAAGTGACCGCCATCCAGTTTTTAAATGATGCAGGTGCTTTTCTTATAACAAAATCAGGAGACAAGGTTTCCAGATATTTTGGAATTTCCAAATTTACACTGTACAGTTATATTGATGTAAACAGTCGTAAATCATCTTAAAGAACTAAAATTTTTAGGACCCAAAAATTTTAAGGAGGATACAGTAACATGAATCAGAAAATTCTGTGGGCAGTAAACAGAATGCCTAAAACAGATGACAGAAACCTTCCAATCATGGGACTTGAGGAGATCAAAAAGGCACGTACTTTCCACGAGAGCTTTCCTCAGTACAGCGAAACACCATTAACCAAGCTTCCTAACATGGCTTCCTATTTAGGCGTGAAAGAGGTATATGTAAAGGATGAGTCTTACCGTTTTGGTCTGAACGCATTTAAGGTACTGGGCGGTTCTTTTGCAATGGCTCGTTACATCGCAAAAGAGACCGGAAAGGATGTTTCTGAACTTCCTTATTCCGTACTTACTTCCGAGCAGTTAAGAAAAGAGTTCGGACAGGCTACTTTCTTTACTGCAACAGACGGCAACCACGGCCGCGGTGTTGCATGGGCAGCTAACCGCCTCGGACAGAAGGCAGTTGTTCATATGCCTAAGGGAACGACTCAGACTCGTCTTCAGAACATTGCAAAAGAAGGGGCCCAGGTAGATATCCAGGAATTAAACTATGATGATTGTGTTCGTCTGGCTGCTAAAGAAGCTGATGAAACTCCAAGAGGCGTTATTGTACAGGATACCGCATGGGACGGCTACGAAGAGATCCCGGCATGGATCATGCAGGGATACGGCACCATGGCAATGGAAGCCGGTAAACAGTTAAAGGCTCAGGGATGTGAACGTCCTAGCCATATCTTCGTTCAGGCAGGTGTTGGTTCCTTAGCCGGTGCAGTTGTAGGCTACTTCTCTAACCTGTATGCTGATAACCCGCCTACATTCGTAGTTGTTGAAGCGGAAGCGGCTGCATGTCTTTACAAGGGTGCTGCTGCCGGTGACGGAAATATCCGTATCGTAGATGGGGATATGCAGACCATTATGGCAGGTCTTGCGTGTGGTGAACCAAACACCATTTCCTGGGACATCTTAAAGAATCATGTAAAAGTATTCATTGCTGCTCCTGACTGGGTTGCTGCAAATGGTATGCGTATGTTAGCTGCTCCTGTTAAGGGCGATGCCCCGATCACCTCCGGCGAGTCCGGTGCTGCTCCATTTGGCGCATTAGCTGCTATGATGACTATGGATGAATACAAAGATTTAAGAAATGATATTGGCCTGGATGAAAATTCCAAGGTACTGCTCTTCTCTACTGAAGGCGATACCGATCCTGATCGTTACAAGAACATTGTATGGAAAGGCCTTGACAAATAATCATTATCATTAAAAAGTGATTGCCAAATATGAGGAGGATATTTAAAATGAATCTGGATTACGCAAAAATCAAAGAAGCTGCTCAGAATTATCAGAAAGATATGACCAAATTCTTACGTGAGATCGTAAAGAACCCAGGCGAGAGCTGTGATGAGAAGGCTCACATCACCCGCATCGCTGAAGAAATGAGAAAGTTAGAGTTTGACAAAGTTGAGATCGACCCAATGGGCAACGTACTTGGCTACATGGGAACCGGCAAGACCCTGATCGCATTTGATGCTCATATTGATACTGTAGGTATTGGCAACAGAAACAACTGGAACTTCGATCCATACGAAGGATATGAGAATGAGACCGAGATCGGCGGCCGCGGCGTATCTGACCAGTGCGGTGGTCTTGTATCTGCTGTTTACGGCGCTAAGATCATGAAAGACTTAGGAATGTTGTCTGACAAGTACACTGTATTAGTAACCGGTACTGTTCAGGAAGAGGACTGTGACGGTCTGTGCTGGCAGTACATTATCAATGAAGACAAGGTTCGTCCGGAATTCGTAGTTTCCACTGAACCAACTGACGGCGGTATCTACCGTGGACAGAGAGGACGTATGGAGATCCGTGTTGATGTTAAGGGCGTTTCCTGCCATGGTTCTGCTCCAGAGCGTGGTGACAACGCTATCTACAAGATGGCTGACATCCTTCAGGATGTTCGTGCTCTGAATGAGAACGACGCAGCTGACGATAAGGAAGTTAAGGGCCTTGTTAAGATGTTAGACAAGAAGTACAATCCAGAATGGGAAGAAGCTAACTTCCTTGGACGCGGTACTGTGACAGTATCTGAGATCTTCTTCACATCTCCAAGCCGCTGTGCAGTTGCTGACTCCTGTGCAGTATCTCTTGACCGTCGTATGACTGCCGGAGAAACATGGGAAAGCTGCTTAGACGAGATTCGTGCTCTTCCATCTGTTAAGAAATACGGCGATGACGTTAAGGTTTCCATGTACGAATACAACCGTCCTTCCTACACGGATCTGGTATATCCAATCGAGTGCTATTTCCCAACATGGGTAATTCCGAAAGATCACGAAGTAACCAGGGCTCTGGAAGAAGCTTACCACAACCTGTACGGTGAGCAGAGAATCGGTGCTGAAGAGACTCTGGCTATGAGAACCGCCCGTCCTCTGACCGATAAGTGGACCTTCTCTACCAACGGCGTATCTATCATGGGACGTAATGGAATTCCTTGCATCGGCTTTGGACCAGGTGCTGAGGCTCAGGCACATGCTCCGAACGAGAAGACCTGGAAGCAGGATCTGGTAACCTGTGCAGCTGTATATGCAGCTCTTCCAACTGTTTACTGCAAGTAATCAACTATTTTAACCGGAAATTCATTAAATTCCATAAACCTACATATTAAAAGGAGAATTGAATCATGAAAACATTACAGGATTACATTGATAAGCTGAAAGCATTAAACTTCAAGGAAATGTATGAAGGCGATTTCTTCCTGACCTGGGAGAAGACAGATGACGAGCTGGAAGCTGTCTGGACTGTTGCTGATGCTCTCCGTTACATGAGAGAGAACAATATTTCTACCAAAGTATTTGAGAGTGGTCTGGGCATCTCCTTATTCCGCGATAATTCTACCCGTACCCGCTTCTCTTTTGCTTCTGCATGTAATCTGCTTGGTCTGGAAGTTCAGGATCTGGATGAAGGAAAGTCTCAGGTTGCTCATGGCGAAACTGTACGCGAAACAGCTAACATGATCTCTTTCATGGCTGATGTTATCGGTATCCGCGATGACATGTACATCGGCAAAGGCAACGCTTACATGCATGAGGTTGTTGATTCTGTGACCCAGGGCTACAAAGATGGTATCCTGGAGCAAAAGCCAACCTTAGTAAACTTACAGTGCGATATTGACCATCCTACACAGTGTATGGCTGATATGCTGCACATTATCCATGAATTCGGCGGGGTAGAGAACTTAAAGGGTAAAAAGCTGGCTATGACATGGTCTTACTCTCCTTCTTACGGCAAGCCATTATCCGTTCCTCAGGGCGTTATCGGTCTGATGACACGTATGGGAATGGAAGTTGTCCTGGCTCATCCAGAAGGCTACGAAGTAATGCCGGAAGTTGAAGAAGTTGCTAAGAAGAACGCTGAGAAATCCGGCGGTTCCTTCCGTGTATCTCATGACATGGCTGACGCATTCAAGGATGCCGATATCGTTTATCCAAAGAGCTGGGCTCCATTTGCAGCTATGGAAAAGAGAACCGACCTGTATGCCAAAGGCGATACCGATGGCATCAAGGCTCTTGAGAAAGAACTGTTAGCTCAGAACGCAGAGCACAAAGACTGGTGCTGTACAGAAGAACTGATGAAAACCACCAAGGACGGAAAGGCTCTGTACCTGCACTGCTTACCAGCTGATATCAACGACGTAAGCTGCAAGGACGGCGAGGTTGAGGCTTCTGTATTCGATCGTTACCGTGATTCTCTGTACAAAGAAGCTAGCTACAAGCCATACGTTATCGCAGCTATGATCATGCTGGCTAAATTCGCTGATCCTGCTGAGATTTTAAAGAAACTGGAAGAAAAAGGAACTCCAAGAGTATTCAAATAAAATCATTTAAAAGATAGGTGTTTCTGAGCTGCCGGACCAGAGCGCGTCGTAAATGGCTTTCTGTCAGACGCACTCCGGGTTCTTCAGCTCTTTTTTTAGTAAAAGGGGTAATTAACAATGGAAAACAAGAAGAAAAAACGTATCGTCATTGCTTTAGGCGGCAATGCTTTGGGAAATACGCTTCCTGAGCAGATGAAAGCAGTGAAGAGTACCGCAAAAGCCATCGTTGATCTGATCGAGGAAGGCTGTGAAGTCATCGTGGCTCACGGAAACGGTCCTCAGGTGGGGATGATCAACAACGCTATGGCTGCATTAAGCCGTGAAGACGCAAATCAGCCTAACACCCCTCTCTCCGTCTGTGTTGCAATGAGCCAGGCATACATTGGCTATGACTTACAGAACGCTTTAAGAGAAGAGCTTTACAATCGTGATATTTATGATATTCCGGTTGCTACTATGATTACTCAGGTGCGTGTAGATGCAGATGATCCTGCATTCGATACTCCTTCCAAGCCAATCGGCCATTTCATGACGAAGGAACAGGCTGAACTGGCCGAAGAAAAGTATGGATATATCATGAAAGAAGACGCCGGAAGAGGCTACCGCCGTGTAGTTGCTTCTCCGAAGCCTGCTGAGATCGTTGAGATCGGCGCTATCCGCTCCTTAGTTGACTCCGGTCAGTTAGTCATCGCCTGCGGCGGCGGCGGTATTCCTGTTACAAGACAGGGTAACCACTTAAAGGGTGCAAGCGCTGTTATCGATAAAGACTTTGCAAGTGAGCTGTTAGCAGAAGACCTGAACGCAGATTTCCTCATTATCCTCACTGCAGTAGAAAAAGTTGCTATTAACTTTGGAAAGCCGGAAGAAAAATGGCTGGACGCCATTGATACGGAAGAGGCTAGAAAGTTTATGAAAGAAGGACATTTCGCTCCCGGTTCTATGCTTCCAAAAGTTCAGGCTGCTGTTAAATTTGCTGAATCAAAACCAGGTCGCACTGCGCTTATCACGCTGTTGGAGAAAGCAAAAGACGGTATCCAGGGCAAGACCGGTACCCATATCCATTTAGCGTAAATAAAGGGGGCATTGCATATGAATACGACCAGTAAAGAAGGATCTTTATTTGAATTAGACGGCGTACCAAAATTAAGCCAGGCATTTCCGCTGGCCTTACAGCACGTTGTAGCTATGATCGTAGGCTGTGTTACACCTGCCATCATCATCTCTGGTGCGGCCGGTCTTGAAACTGCAGACCGGGTACTGCT
Source organism: bacterium (assembly GCA_963621525.1). Classification (GTDB taxonomy): domain Bacteria; phylum Bacillota; class Clostridia; order Lachnospirales; family Lachnospiraceae; genus Enterocloster. Next base: position 27,803 of record CAVFER010000017.1, read on the forward strand.
GATACAGGCATCTTTAGTTGTATCTGCACTTGCTACTCTCCTGCAGCTCTTCCCTATAGGAAAGAAATCCGGTTTCCACTTAGGCGCCGGACTTCCCGTTATCCTCGGTGTAAGTTTTGCCTATGTACCAAGTATGCAGGCCATTGCCGATCAGGGCGGTATCCCCGCCATCCTGGGTGCCCAGATCGTTGGCGGTGTCTGTGCCATCCTTGTAGGATTGACGATCAAAAAAATCCGCAAGTTCTTCCCGCCATTGATTGCCGGAACTGTAGTTTTCACCATCGGCCTTTCCCTTTACCCAACTGCCATCAACTATATGGCCGGCGGTGCGGGAAGCACTAATTATGGTTCCTGGCAAAACTGGTTAGTAGCTATTTTTACACTGGTAGTTGTTACCGGTTTGAATCATTTTGCAAAAGGATTTTTAAAACTGGCATCGATCCTCATTGGTATGATCGCCGGATATATCTTTTCCATTTTCTTTGGCATGGTAAGTTTCTCAAACGTAGCTCAGGCTGGTGCTTTCCAGCTTCCTCAGATTCTGCATTTTGGCATTACTTTTGAGCCATCTGCATGTATCGCCTTAGGATTGTTATTTGTCATCAACTCTGTACAGGCCATCGGTGACTTCTCTGCTACTACCTCTGGCGGTTTAGACCGTGAGCCTACTACCAATGAGCTTCAGGGTGCGATCCTTGGATACGGTATTTCCAATATGATCGGCGCATGTTTAGGATGTCTTCCTACTGCAACTTACAGTCAGAACGTTGGTATTGTTGCTACTACAAAGGTTGTAAACAGAGTAACTCTTGGTCTTGCAGCTGTGATCATCTTTATTGCAGGTGTATTTCCTAAATTCTCTGCGCTTTTAACAACCATTCCCTATGCGGTGTTAGGCGGTGCAACCGTTTCCGTATTCGCATCCATCGCCATGACCGGTATGAAGCTGGTTATGACAGAAGATATGAACTACCGCAATACCTCTATTGTAGGTCTTGCAGCAGCTCTTGGTATGGGTGTTTCTCAGGCGTCTGCGTCACTTTCCGCATTCCCTGCATGGGTAACAACTATTTTCGGAAAATCTCCGGTAGTTATCGCTACCTTAGTAGCTATTATCCTGAATGTAACACTTCCGAGAGATAAAAAAGCCAATTCCTAATAATGGATCTCAGGATTCAGGATTGATCTGGTTTCTTTTCTATCCTCCAAAGAGGGATGTCATTTGACATCCCTCTTTTAGTTTATTATCTGCTGACTCACCTCATGTACCGTCTTTACTTCTTCCATGCCGTTTACCGTAATACGGTTGTCACCGTCTACTCTAATCCATATTTTTCTTTCAGTCTGCCACGAATCTGCGGAAAGCTTTCCGGGGACGTCATATCTGCCTTATGTTCACCGATGATATATTCCATCCATACCATGTTGTACCAGTGGTCAAATTTGTAAGCACACTTATCAAATTCCCCTACCATACGGTATCCTAAATGGGCATGGAACTGGGCGCTGTTTTTATCCAGATAATTATCCTCCGTTTGCGGATATGCAATACATGCCTCCATATTCAAGATTCCCTGCTCTTTTAAAACATTTTCCAGAGCCTGATGAAGTTTTTTTCCAATGCCTTTATGCTTTACATTTTCATCTACATAAATAGAAGTTTCCACGGCCCAGCCATAAGCTGCCCGTTCTTTAAAAGGACTTACATAGGCATATCCAAGGATCTTGCCGTCTAGCACTGCCTTCAGATATGGAAAATGCTGCAATACATGGACGATCCGTTCTTTAAATTCTTCTACAGATGGAACCTCATACTCAAAGGTAATGGCTGTTTTTTCTACATACGGTGCATAAATCGCAAGCAGCTCCTCCGCATCCTCCACAGACACAATCTGGATTTTTACATTTTCATTATTTTCACTCATTATCTTGGCCTCCTGTATTCTGAGAATATAATCTACCCGATACACCGGATTGTAAATTTTGTTAATAATACTATCACTTCCTTCCGCACTTGAAAACCCTTTCTTTTAATTTTCCCCAATATCTTTCACAGCTCTTTTGACAATAATGTCCCTTGCTTTATTTTCTAATGTCCATGCTCCATTTCCGCCAGTTTCATAGAGGGAAATATTTTGTTTCTTCATCACTTCTGTAACCATAGGAGATGGATGTCCATAGGAATTGTCTTTTCCATAGGAAATGAATGCAGCTTGTAAAGGCATTACCTCTAAAAAAGCAGGACTGGAAGAACCTTTAGAACCGTGGTGTGCAATTTTTAGAATCTGTACATGTCCTAAATGTTCCTGCTGGATACTGCTCTTTGTTTCTGCCAGTTTTAAAAGCTCTGTCTCTTCTGCTATTCCCATATCGCCGGTAAAAAGCATGTGAAGATCTTTATAGTGGGCACAGAGCACCAGGGAATGGGCATTGCGCTCTTCTATTTCTTTTTCAAAAATACAGGTGAATTCTATTTCCCCGACGGTTATCTTCTCTCCCTGGTACATGTAATATGTTTTTCCGCCAGCTTCTGCCTGCAGCCGTTCCAACTGCCTGTAAATATCTCCTCCCTTTCCACCAGCCGGCAATATTAATAAGTTTATGGGCATTTGCTGCTCTAACAGATATAAAAGACCGCTTATATGGTCAGTGTCTCCATGACTTACAATGGCTATGTCTAATTTTGAAATGCCTTTTGATTTAAGACAGGGTTCAAGAGTCCTGCTGCCCAGCTTTTTTTGATCAGAGCTTCCGCCGTCTATGAGAATGTTTATCCTGCCAGACTGAAGCAGAAAACCATCGCCCTGACCTACGTCAAGGCAGAGAAGTTCATATCCTTTAATCGGATGTGTGGAAAGTATAGTGAAACTGATAGTGACTGCCGTAAATAAGATTGCAGCTGCCAATATCAGATTTGCATATTTTTGCAGGAATTTCCTGATCCTGCTCTGACTTATGCACTGCCATTGTTTCCGATTTTCCGCCCGGTTCTGTTTTGGACTTTGTATTTTACTTATTCCCTGTCTGTTCGCAAACCGCCACAATACAGCCACTATCATTCCCCATAACGCTGTATAACACAGAATCTGTCCCATTCCCGGCCGACCAAGGATCAGCCTTGTTCCCGGCAATTTCAGGGAACACCCGCAGATCCATTTATAATAAAGTAATACCACTTGCCCCACTTTTGCGGCACTCCCTGCCGCAAAAGACCAGAATCCCCCCGTAAGCAATATCATTATCCCAGATATCATCAATAAGGGGACTAGCGGCAGTACCAGAAAATTCAAAAACATACTGTATACGGGATACTGGTAATAATGCCATGCCATAACAGGAAGAAGAAAGATCTGGACCCATAAACTGATTACCACTGTTTTTTTCCAGTTTTTTCCAATATTATACTCCCGGATCATCCACTGTCCCGGCCCGGCAATGGCAAAAACTGCAGCAAAAGAAAGCTGAAAACCGCTGTAAAAGATCAGATAAGGATTTTGTCCAAGAAGGCTTAAAGCCGCAAAACTCAGTGCAGAAAGGCTGTCATAAGTCCGCCCCCGCTCTGCCGCCAGCCACATACAACAGATCATAATGACTGCACGTGTAGCAGATCCGGAAGATCCGGTAAAAATACCATAACTGATCACAAAACTGCTGCCTAATATGCCTGCAGTCCGAAATCCCCCTATCGTCCTTCTAAAAAGCAGATACATTCCCCCGCCGATCAGTGATAAATGCTGTCCGCTGACTGCCAGCAGATGAGCTATCCCGCTGCTGCGATACAGATCTAATGTATCTGCCTCCATAAAAGAAGTATCACCCAGCAGCACTGCCTTATAAATACCACTGTCTTCCTTTTCGCAGTATTGATCCAGAATGTGGCTGCAATATCTTCTAAGCCTTAAAATAAGCCTCATAAAAGGCCGATCCGCTCCGCTGCATTCCCTTAAAGCTTTTATGTAACCAGTACACACCACTCCCTTTGACCGATAATACAGCTTTGCGTTAAATTCTCCCGGGTTTTTAGCAGACTCTGTTAGATTTAATGAACAGACCATTTTCACCTTTTTCCCAGGAAGAAGCTTTTCTTCCCATTCTTTCAAATCGCCAGGTACTCCGTAAAGCTGTACCGGAAATCGAAGAGACAGTCCATAGACTTCTGCTTTGTTTACCATTATTTCCAGTTTTTCATTTTTCTCCCGTACATCCAACACCTGACCAATCAACTGCACCACATCCCCAAATTCTGCCTGGGCGATCCGCTTTTCTTCCTGCTCCATCTGATTTCTAAAGTGAGTGCCTAAAAAGCTTCCCACTGTCATCCCGCCAAAAAGAAACATAAAAATAAGCAGAAGTATCCTGTATGTGACACTCCTGCTTAAAAACCGCCTGATAGTAAGGGCTGCTAAAAACAGCCCTCCTGCAAGCCAGAAACATTTTCTGTATACAGCCTCCTGTAAACACAGGGTAAGCACCTCTCCAAGTACAAAACCTGCAGTTATCACCATAAGGGGCCGTTTCATATTCTATTTTTCTCCTGTTTTATATTATCCTCTTAGATCCTTTATTCCTGCTCAATATAATCTGTATTTCTCTCAAAAGCAGTATTTAAAGAAACCACTTCTCTAAACATCACATCCTGCGAACCATTTACCATGATCTGCACTTTGGAAACAACCGTCTTATCTACCAGTGAATTTACAATCGCATAAATAGGGATATATTCATTTACACTCTGACTGCTGTTTAAAAAAGCAGAATCAAAATTGATATAGCACACATTGTCTGTAACCGATACGCTGAGTATCTTACAGTCACCCGGCAGTACTGCCTGATGAGCACTGTCTGCCGGTCCTGCAATCAGCTGTTCTACGATGAGCTGTTCCATAGAAGTATTGATATTGTGGGCCACCTCCCGCTTCTCTGCCACCAGCTTATCTCCTGTACTATTGGCAAAATACAGTGTAAGTTCCGTTTTCTCATAGGCATTTACATTACTTGTATTGATAATGAAATCTCCTGCTGAGATAAAGCCTACAGGATTTCCCTGACGATCCATAAGCGGCTGGTCCCCACAGTAAATACTGATATAATCGATCCCCGGCACCTGAGTCATTGTCCTTGCAAGGGCTGCACGGCACAGAATCTCCTGCTCCGGCTTCATGGACGTATAGCTGCCGTCAAAATACAGATACAGTACCTGCTCATCGATCCTGCATGCCTTAAAAGACACTTTATCATTGAGGATCGGCTGGCAGTCCAGATCTCTTGGCACATGGGTCAGCTGGTCCATCAGTTCCTCTGCCAGCCCCACCGGATCCTTTGTGTCTGTTTCATATTTCTGTTCTACCAGCTTGGTCACGGAAGAATTCAGATAATAGATGAGATATTTTCCTGCATCTGGATCAGATTTTAACTCTGCCTTTGCACCACACCCGGAAAGCACTACCATAATAACCACAACGATCCCAATAAATACCCTCAGAAGAAACTTATCTTTTCTGTGTTTCATGACCGTTCCTCCTGTCTTGGCACATAATTTAAAGGAATACGCATACTAAAGGTAGTTCCTTCTCCCGGCGTACTTTCCACATCGATCACACCATGGTGCATCTGTATTACATTTTTCGTAATAGAAAGTCCCAGTCCGGTACCGCCAACTTCCCTGGAACGTGCTTTGTCCACACGGAAGAAACGCTCAAAAATGTGGTCCACACTGTCTTCCGGGATGCCAATACCAGAATCCACTACCTTCACATAAAAATATTTATGGTCAGCATCCAGTGTTACCCGCACCCAACCGGAATCCACATTATATTTAATGGCATTTTCCACCAGATTGGTCACTGCCAGGTTCAGCTTTACCTTATCTACATCTGCTGTGACTTCCCGGATACTCTCTAAAATCAGTTCCACATTACTGCGCTTGGCAATAGGACGCAGCCTCTTTAAGATCATTTCCAGTTCATGATTGATATGCACCTGAGAAATGTTCATCTGGCTTTCTGCTGACTTATCCATCCGGACTAATGTAAGCAGATCCTCAATAATCTGGTTTTCCCGATCGATCTCATCAGAAATATCAGACATAAACTCTCGATACAGTTCCACCGGCGCATCCTCCATTCCCATAAGAGAATCTGCCAGTACGCGGATCGATGTAATAGGTGTTTTTAACTCATGGGACACATTGGAAACAAACTCCTGACGTGACTGGTCCACAGCCTTCAACTTTCGAAGAGATTTCTGCACTGCATGGGACATCTGTCTTGTTTCACTATAAGCATCTTCGCTGATATCTGCATCCAGATCTCCCTGGGCCACCCGGTCGAAGGTACGCAAAAGCCGTTTAAAAGGCTGCACCAGGAAATGGGCAGATGCTATAGAGAAAAGTATTGCCACTAAAGCCATACACAGGAAAAATAACTGTGCACTGTTTTTTACCCGTTTTGTCACAGAAGCCACATTTTCCATGGAAGCGGTCACTGCAATCACTCCCTGGATCTTTTTCTCATCAATCGGATCATAAACAGGAATCGTCTGATAAAAATATCCCCCTTCCTTGTTGAAGCTGTTGCTGCTCTCTCCCTTAAAGCATCGTATGACTTCTTCCGATATATAATATTTTCCAGTAGACAGATTAAATGTATCTGTCATGATCTTATAACTGCTGTTGACAATAACGATACGGCCATTATACAGATCTGCAATGGTCTGCATCTGGGCGTCCAGGCTTACATTATTGGTTTTATCTGCCGTCAGATACCCTGAGCGGGTCATTCGGCTGCTTAAGATCACGCATTGATTCTGTATCTCAATACTTCTGGCCTCGATCTGATTCTGTTTAAAAGAGCCTATAAGGATCCAGGTTTGCAATAACAGCGGAATAACCGCCACTGCAATCATTAAAAGCGTCATTGGGACAGTAATACTCTGTCCCCTTGTTTTCAGCTTTTCATACCATTTTTCTTTATCCAACTGTTTCAGCTCCTATTCCAGCTCCTTTAACTTACAGGAGCAGGCTACAGCAAAGCTTCCTGGTCCAATGTGACATGCAATGCTTAAGGAAAGAGGTGCCGTGGTGATCTGGGCTCCTGGATACTGTTCTTTTAAAGTCTCTTCCAGTTCTTTTGCATCTTCTTCATTGCAGGTATGAGCGATCTCCAGATACGTATATTCTGCATTCTTATCATGGAAACGCTCATCTAAATCTTTTGCAAGGGCTGTGAGCATAATGGATTTGGCTTGCTTTGCAGTACGTGCCTTTGAAAATGCATCTAACTTTTCGCCCTGGATCGTCAAAACAGGCTTAATGCGCAGCAGTGTTCCCAAAGCAGCTGCAGCCGGAGTAATACGTCCGCCTTTTTTCAGATATTTTAATGTAGTAAGGGTAATATAAATACTGCTTTCGTATTTTGTACGCTCTAAAATCTCTTTGATCTGTGCTGCCTCATAGCCTTTTGCTGCCAGATCTCTTGCATCTAATGCAGACTGCTCCTGAGTAACGGAAATACGCTGGTTATTTACTACCTGCACTTTACCGTCATAATCATCTGCCAGCATAATGGCAGTCTGGCAGGAACCACTTAAACCGCTGGACATGGGAATATATAAAATTTCATCATATTCCTTTAACAGCTTATCCCAGAAGTCTGTTACTTCTCCCGGAGATGGCTGGGAAGTAGTGATATCTGCTCCTTCTTCCATCCGTTTAAAAAATTCCTCATGGGTCAGGTTCACACCTTCATAAAACATTTCCCCATTGATCATAAAAGGCATAGGCAGTATATAAATCCCTATTTTTTCTGCCTGCTCCTGTGTAATACCGCTGTTGCTGTCCGTAGCGATGGCTGTTCTCATAACTGTCTCCTTACTGTTTCCGATTTTTATATTTACTTATACTTATTTTTTCATTATTTAAATAGAAACCTATGTTCCCATGATACTACAATTTTTATAAACGGTCAAAATATATTTTT
>CAVFER010000017.1:35855-42925 GCA_963621525.1 bacterium
TTAATGCCTACCCATGTGCAATAACAAACTCTCGTTACAGTTCATGCATTGCACAAAAATAAGCCTCCAAAAGTGATGCTTGCCAAACTGCCGGACATCACTTTTGGAGGCTTGCTCATTGTCTGTTAATTAACTCATTACTATCGAACGATCAGCGATTTTCCAGTCATTTCCTTAGGCTGCTCCATACCCATTAATTCAATCAGGGTCGGTGCGATATCGCACAGTGCGCCGCCTTCACGAAGCTTCATGTCAGCGTCTGCATTTACCAGGATAAATGGAACTGGGTTGGTAGTATGAGCGGTATATGGTTCACCTGTCTCATAATCTACTAACTGCTCTGCATTTCCGTGGTCAGCACAGATGAACATAACGCCGTTTACTTCCTTTAATGCCTCTACAGCACGGCCTACACACTCATCTACTACTTCAATAGCCTTGATTGCAGCTGCTTCTACACCTGTATGTCCAACCATATCAGGGTTAGCAAAGTTGATGATGATCACATCATATTTGCCTGATTTGATCGCCTCAGTCAGCTTATCGCATACGCCGTAAGCGCTCATTTCCGGCTTTAAGTCGTAGGTAGCAACTTCCTTTGGTGAAGGAACCAGGATGCGGTCTTCTCCTTCGTTTGGCTCTTCTACGCCGCCGTTGAAGAAGAAGGTAACGTGCGCATATTTTTCCGTCTCAGCAATTCTTACCTGCTTCTTTCCGTTTGCTGCCAGAAACTCGCCAAAGGTATTGGTAATGGATTCCTTCTTAAATGCAACCAACTTGTTGGTAATGGTCTCATCGTAATCGGTGAAGCATACATATACCAAATCTAACTTCTTCTCTCTTGCAAAACCGCCAAAATTGTCATCGCAGAATGCATGGGTGATCTCTCTTGCACGGTCCGGACGGAAGTTGAAGAAGATAACGGAATCGCCGTCATTGATGGTTGCCAGTGCCTTTCCGTTTTCAGTTACATTAAACGGTACAACGAATTCATCGGACTTGCCAGCGTCATAGGAAGCCTGGATGCCTTCGGTTGCGCTTGCTGCTGTATTTCCCTCGCCCTTTGTAAGAGCCTTGTAAGCTAACTCTACACGGTCCCATCTCTTATCACGGTCCATTGCATAGTAACGTCCCATAACAGATGCTACTTTACCTGTGCCAAGCTCTGCCATCTTTGCTTCCAGCTCAGCAACAAATTCTTTGCCGGATTCCGGCGGTGTGTCACGTCCGTCTAAGAAGCAGTGTACATATACCTTCTCCAGGCCATTTCTCTTTGCCAGCTCTAACAGACCGTAAATGTGGTTTAAATGGCTGTGTACACCACCGGTGGATACCAGACCGAACAGGTGCAGAGCGGAATTATTTTTCTTGCAGTTTTCTACTGCTGTTAAAAATTCTGGTACATTAAAGAAATCACCGTCGTTAATAGACTTGGTAATTCTGGTCAGCTCCTGGTATACAACACGGCCTGCGCCCATGTTTAAATGTCCTACCTCAGAGTTCCCCATCTGTCCTTCTGGAAGTCCTACTGCAAGGCCGCTTGCCTGGCCTTTTACAAATGGACACTGGCTCATTAACTGATCCATAACCGGAGTTTTTCCTTCACATACTGCGTTGTGCTCACAGTTATCATTCAGTCCATAGCCGTCCAGGATCATTAATACTACTGGTTTCTTGCTCATATCTGTTTTCTCCTCTTAAATCTGCCTTTTTACTAAGGCTTTATAAAATGGATACAAATGCCCTGAGACCCGTTTTCACGACCCCAGGGCTAGATTCGCAACCACCCGGACGGCGCATCTTCTTGCATGGCTTTGCCGCACAAGAAGCATCGGAGGTCACTCCAATGTGAAATCTGCCCCAAAAAGGTGCTTACAAGCAAGCTTGACGCTCCTTTTCGTGTCAAATTTCCCGCCGTCCTGAGTAATTATCTGTTATAGTTTACAATCTTACCAAAATCTGGCTTTAAGGAAGCGCCGCCTACCAGGCCACCGTCGATATCTGGCTGTGCAAACAGTTCTGGTGCGCTTGCGGCTGATACAGAACCGCCGTACTGGATACGGATTGCCTGTGCAGTTGCCTCATCATAGATCTCGCCGATGCATGCGCGGATCGCTGCGCATACTTCCTCTGCCTGTTCAGTAGTTGCTACCTTACCGGTTCCGATTGCCCAGATTGGCTCATAAGCGATAACAGCGGTCTTTGCCTGATCTGCTGTTACGTTTAAGAAAGCGATCTTGATCTGCTGACGGATCCAGTCAATGGTAATGCCCTGCTCTCTCTGAGTTAAAGATTCACCGCAGCAGATGATAGGAGTGATCCCATGCTCAAATGCCTTTAATACTTTCTTGTTTACGGTCTCATTTGTTTCAGCAAAGTACTCTCTTCTCTCAGAATGGCCGATGATCACATACTTAACCCCTGCGTCATTTAACATGTTCGGGGATATCTCTCCTGTATAAGCGCCTTTTTCCTCAAAATACATGTTCTCAGCACCGATCTGGATGTTGGTTCCCTTTGCTGCTTCCATTGCCGGAATAATATCAATAGCCGGTACACAGAATACTACATCTACTTCATCATTTGCTACTAATGGTTTTAATTCGTTTACAAGAGCAACTGCCTCAGAAGGTGTCATGTTCATCTTCCAGTTGCCTGCGATGATCTTCTTTCTTGCCATAATGTCCTGTCTCCTTTATACACATATCCGCATCTATAACACGATCCGCAGGCGGTCTGTTTTTATCCCCAGTTATTTCCAAAACAGCCGCCTGCAATCTTAATTGTCCTTATTTATCATCTGCTGCAGCTACGCCCGGCAGTTCCTTTCCTTCCAGGAATTCCAGAGAAGCGCCGCCGCCGGTGGAGATGTGGCTCATCTTATCAGCAAATCCTAACTGATTTACTGCTGCTGCAGAGTCACCGCCTCCGATAATGGTGGTTGCGTCAGTATCAGCTAAAGCCTGAGCTACTGCGATGGTTCCCTTTGCAAGAACAGGGTTCTCAAATACGCCCATCGGTCCGTTCCAAACAACGGTCTTAGCGCTCTTAACAGCCTCAGCATACAGCTTTGCACTTTCTGCGCCGATATCCAGACCCATCTTATCATCTGGGATAGCGTCTACAGAAACATTCTCTACAGGAATTTCAGCATCGATCGGATCTGGGAAGGAAGCTGCTACTACAGCATCTACAGGAAGTAAAAGCTTCTTGCCAAGTTTCTGCGCCTTTTCCATCATTTCCTTGCAGTAATCTAACTTGGTATCGTCTACTAAGGACTTACCGATCTCTTTGCCTTCAGCCTTTAAGAAGGTGAATGCCATACCGCCACCGATGATCAGTGTATCGCACTTTTCCAGGAGGTTAGAGATAACATTTAACTTATCAGCAACCTTAGCACCGCCTAAGATAGCAACGAAAGGTCTTACTGGATTCTCAACTGCATTTCCTAAGAAATCGATCTCTTTCTGCATTAAGTAACCAACTACATTGGAGCCGCCCTTTGCAGAGATGAATTTGGTAACGCCTGCTACAGAAGCATGTGCTCTGTGGGAAGAACCGAATGCGTCGCATACATAGTCATCAGCCAGATCAGCCAGTTCCTTGCTGAATTCTTCGCCGTTCTTGGTCTCTTCAGCGCCACGGAAACGTGTATTCTGCAGAAGAACTACATCGCCTTCCTTCATAGCCTCTACAGCCTTAGTAGCTGCTTCGCCGGTTACATTGTAATCAGATACGAAAACAACTTCCTTGCCTAATTTCTCAGACAGTCTCTTTGCTACTGGAGCTAAAGATTCGCCTTCGTTCGGGCCATTTTTAACTTTTCCTAAGTGGGAGCACAGGATAACCTTTGCGCCATCGTTAATCAGCTTCTGGATGGTTGGCAGAGCTGCTACGATACGGGTTTCATCTGTGATCTCACCATTCTTTAACGGTACGTTAAAGTCGCAGCGAACTAAAACTCTTCTTCCCTTTACATTAATATCATCAATTGATTTCTTGTTTAACATGTTGGATATCTCCTTTCAGTAAACTCGCAAATGGATAAATTCATTTCGCGAAAAAAGGGCCCGGCCCTAAAGACCGGACCCCTTATGAGTCTTTAAAATATGAATTATGCTAACTCAGCGAAGTACTTGATAGTTCTTACCATCTGGCTGGTGTAAGAATTCTCGTTGTCATACCATGAAACAACCTGTACTTCATACAGATCATCAGCGATATGAGAAACCATAGTCTGGGTTGCATCGAACAAAGAACCAAATCTCATGCCAATAACATCAGAAGATACGATCTGATCTTCGTTGTATCCGAAGGACTCAGATGCAGCAGCCTTCATAGCAGCGTTGATCTCTTCCTTGGTTACGTCTGCCTTCTTAACAACGGCGGTTAAGATTGTGGTAGAACCGGTTGGTACAGGCACACGCTGTGCAGAACCGATCAGCTTGCCGTTCAGTTCTGGGATAACCAGGCCGATTGCCTTAGCTGCACCGGTAGAGTTAGGAACGATGTTAGCTGCGCCTGCACGTGCTCTTCTTAAGTCACCCTTTCTGTGTGGTCCGTCAAGGATCATCTGGTCGCCGGTGTAAGCGTGGATGGTGCTCATAATACCACTCTGGATTGGAGCGTAGTCATTTAATGCCTTAGCCATAGGTGCTAAGCAGTTGGTGGTGCAGGATGCAGCGGAGATGATGGTATCTTCTGCTGTCAGAGTCTTCTCATTTACAGAGTAAACGATGGTCTTTAAGTCGTTTCCGGCTGGTGCGGAAATAACAACCTTCTTAGCGCCTGCATCGATATGAGCCTGTGCTTTTTCCTTGGAAGTATAGAAGCCAGTACACTCTAATACTACGTCTACGCCAAGTTCACCCCATGGAAGGTCAGCAGCCTTTGGCTCTTTATAAATTGTAATCTTCTTTCCGTCAACTGTGATGGAATCTTCTCCAGCCTCTACAGTGTGCTTGCCTTCGCCAATGTGTCCAGCGTATCCCCCCTGTGCTGTATCATACTTTAACAGATGTGCTAACATCTTAGGATCGGTTAAGTCATTGATTGCTACTACCTCATAACCTTCTGCTCCGAACATCTGACGGAAAGCCAGACGTCCAATACGTCCGAATCCATTAATTGCAACTTTTACTGCCATGATTCAATTCCTCCTAGATTGTTAAAAAAATATTATTTGTTAAATATTAATCAACTGCCTACATTGTACTCAATTTTATCCAAAATAGCAAGCTTTTTTTTCGTTTCTGCCATTCTGACTATTTTATCTCATAAATTTCCATAAATTTCAGCGCATTTTTGTTTCTCATTTTCAGTATGATGGATGGACTTGTTATTCTGGTGGTTTATGGTTATAATATTTGCAAACATACGAGATAAAGGAGGCATATCACTATGGGTGCCATTTATGACTGCCATCTTCATACCGAATTCTCCGCAGATTCCGAGACTCCCGTGCGAGACCAGCTGGAAAAAGCCATTTCCCTGGGAATGAAGGAAATCTGCATTACCGATCATCACGACTATGGAAGTGAATTCTGTCCTGATGACTTTACATTAGACATTCCTTCTTATATAGAAGGCTTACGCAAAATAAGAGATGAATACGCTGGTCGGATCCGCTTAAATATCGGGATCGAGCTGGGGCTGCAAAACCATGTAGGTGATTATCTCCATGATTTTGCAAAGACCTGGGGAAAGGAATTTGATTTTGTCCTTGGCTCCAGCCATTTCGTGGACCGGATGGATCCTTATGAAAGAGAATACTGGAACCATTTCGGGGAAGAAGAAGGATTTCGCGCTTTTTTTGAAGTATCCCTGAAACGTGTCCAAAACCTCTATGATACCTTTGACTCCTACGGCCATCTGGACTATGTTGTAAGATATGCTCCCAATAAGAACGAATTTTATTCCTGGAAAAGATATGAGCCGTGGATCCGTCCGTTGTTAAGGCTTCTTATTGAAAATGGAAAATGTTTAGAATGCAATACCGGCGGCTTCCGCTATAAACTTGGAAATACCAATCCATGTGCGGATGTTTTCCGTTTCTACAGAGAGCTTGGAGGCGAACTGATCACCATCGGTTCTGACGCTCACTCAACTGAAACCTTAGGCATTGGTTTTGAGCAGTGCCGTGAAATGTTAAAGAGCTATGGTTTCCGTTATTATACCGTATTTCACAAAAGAAAAGCGGAGATGCTCCCACTGTAGGAGCGTCTCCGCTTTTTCTCATATGAATATGAATCTGATAATGTCAGTCTGGCAGATCCATTAATCTACTTTCATCTGCTCTTTTACATCTTCTTTTAACTGTTTCCAGGCATCTGCGTCTTCTACATAATATTTCGGACACTGTTTTCCGTTAATATCATAATGGCGGACCACATCAGCGCTTTTTAACTTTAACTGTTTGCAGAGCCATGCAGTCAGTTTCACTACTGACTTATAGGAAGCATCATTAAATTTTCCCGTATCATCCGGGTGACATACTTCGATGGAAATGGTATCGTCATTTCTGGGAGCATTTGCATATGCGATCTCATCCACGGGGATACACTGTATTACCTCCCCATCCAGACCTATTACAAAATGGCTGCTGGAAGAAGTTCCATCTTTCTCCGGATCCTGGTCTGCCAGTTCGTCAAAATAGTTTCTGGTAGCTTTTGCACCGGTTCCTGAATTTCCAACATAATGGATTACTATATTTTTCACTTGTTTTCTGGTAACATCCGGACGGGAAAAAATATTTTTCCGCAAAAAGTCCTGTTCTACCCAGTCAGGCACTTCTACCGCTTTTAGGTCAATTGTATTTTCAGGCTCTCTTCCCCATATGTAATAGCCACTGCCAAGGCCGGTAAGGATTCCGATCATCATTGCCATAAAAACGGCGGCCATAGGAAAAGTTATCACCTTTCGTTCTCGCTTTTCCAATTTATCTATCCCCTGTATCTTATGTCCTCCCGGAGTCTTTCCTGCGCCTGCCTTTGTGGTCGATTTTCCGCCAGCCGCACCCGAATTTCATCAACGTGCGCACCGCGTACGCCTCAGAAATTTGGGTACAGCTG
>CAVFER010000018.1:0-40198 GCA_963621525.1 bacterium
GACCGTCGCCAGGTTATGGAACAAAAGGTTGTAAATATTCGGAAAGTCAATCATTGATCAATATGTGGTTTTGAAGGTATGTGTAGAGTTACGGGAGCCGTCGGTTAGCATCTGATGGTTCCTTTTTTTGGTTCATAGGAAAGTGCATCCTATGAATCAAAAAACGCTCCGCGAGGATGCGCACTCCGGATTCTTTTTATCTATAAGCATACCCAAGAGTATACAGATTACTAACAATCATGTATACTGGAGATACTGTTCTTTGTAACGTTGCAGAGGAAGGGTGTTTCAAAAAGAAAAATACCTGATGTACATTCTCCTGTGCCAGGTAGGATTGGAGGAAAAAATGGAGAAAAAAAAGTTTCAGATGCCTCATACGTATATCATCATTTTTGGGGTTATTCTGGTAGCTGCATTACTGACCTGTTTCATACCGTTAGGAAAATATGACACAAAAGAAATTACTTATACGGTTAATGGCTCAGAAAAAACAAGAACGGTTGTCGATCCGGACAGTTTTCAGTATATTCTGGATGAAAACGGCAACAAGGTAACCCAGGCTGCACCACTTTTCGGTACAGAAGATTTTGGTGGACGTGGCGGTATAGTCAACTATATCTTTGAAGGCATGACTTCAGGAAACAGAAGCGGAGGAGCAATCGCTATTATTGCATTTATCCTGGTAGTCGGCGGGTCTTTCGGTATCGTTCTCAGAACAGGTGCTGTTGAAAGTGGCATTATGCGGGTTATCAATTTGACAAATGGTAAAGAAATCATTCTGATCCCGATCCTGATCACACTGTTCTCCTTGGGCGGTGCTGTCTTTGGAATGGGAGAAGAGGCAATTCCCTTTGTTATGATCCTGGTTCCTATGTTCATCGCTATGGGGTACGATGCTGTTGTAGGTATTATGTGCAGCTATGTGGCAACCCAGATTGGTTTCGGCAGTTCCTGGCAGAATCCATTTAGTCTTGCAGTTGCACAGGGTATTGCTGGTATTCCTGTCATGTCAGGTGCATGGTTCCGTATTCCATTATGGATTTTCTTTACCGGTTTAACTATTGTATTTACAATGCGTTATGCTGTAAAAGTAAAAAAGAACCCGACTATTTCTGTGTCTTATGAGTCTGATCGTGAATATAGAGAAGATTTTAAGAATAATAAAAATGAAGACAGACCATTTACATTAGGTCATAAACTGGTTCTCGTAGATATCCTTTTATGTATGATCTGGACGGTTTGGGGCGTTGTAAAAGAAGGATACTATATTCCTGAGATCGCTTCTCAGTTCTTTGTAATGGGTCTTGCTGCCGCTATCATTGGACTGATCTTCCACTTAAATGATATGAACTTAAATGACATCCCTGCTGCATTTAACCAGGGTGCTGCGGACCTCTTAGGTGCAGCAATGTGTGTGGGTATGGCACAGGGTATCATCATTATCTTAGGTGGAACGGATGCTTCCTCCGGAACTGTATTAAATACGATTCTCCATACCATTAGCGGTGCAATGCAAAACTTCCCGCCTGTAGTTTCTGCATGGCTTATGTACGTATTCCAGTCTGTATTCAACTTCTTCGTTGTATCCGGTTCTGGGCAGGCAGCTCTTACCATGCCGATCATGGCACCTTTAGCAGATTTGGTAGGTGTAGAGCGTCAGGTGGCTGTACTGGCATTCCAGCTTGGTGATGCATTTACAAACAATATCGTACCTACTTCCGGCTGTCTATTAGGTGCACTGGCGGCAGCAAAACTGGAGTGGGGCCGTTGGGCAAAATTTCAGATCAAGTTCCAGGCGGTTCTGCTTGTATTTGCTTCTATTGCAGTGATTCTTGGCGTTGTGATCGGTCTGTCATAATTGTCATAACAAAAGCTTAACTTGCGGATCCGTTTTGCAGGGATTATAATATTCTTCGAACGCCTGTGAGATAACGGAGCGTGAAAGGAGTGCAGCAAAATGGAATTAATGATCATTATTGTTCAGGAACTGGATTATCCGAAGCTTTCAAGTACTTTTATCCGCAATCGTGTCATGGCAACGAAATTCAGCACAGAAGGTCTGTATTTGAATAAGAAGAACATAACATTGATGGTGTGCATTGAAAATGAAAGAGAAGAGGAAATACTGGATTATATCCGCCAAAGCTGTACAGAACGAGTGGAAGAACGTCAGATCTGCGAATATAATGGAATGACTATGGTAGACGTTACCAAAGGCGTAAAGGTAGGAGGCGCCATTGTATTTTCCCTGGATGTAGACCGGATGATGAAATTTTAAATTGTAAATAATCATAGAGAGATCCACCTTGTAAAATTGCTGCAGGGTGGATTTTTTTGCACCGCTTGCTGCTAGTTGCTCCACTAACAGCCCCGCGCTGGCGCGCTCTACTGCCTGCTGCCGCAGACGGGCTGTTCGTTAATGGTGCAAGAAAAACAAATGTCGCCTTCGGCACCGCTTGTTTTTCTCTTGTAGGCATTATATAATACAGATATTGTTGGTTGTAAAAACAACAAATCCATTAATCGTGAGGAAAAAACACATGGAAGAAGCATTAAGCTGTATTGGACGGATGCCCATTTTTAATGGGATCGAAGAAGAGGAGTTATATACACTGATCAAATGCTGTGACGGACAGATGGCAGTATTTGAAAAAGACCAGTGGATCTTCCGGGCAGGAGAAGAGCTGGGATATATTATGGTAGTTTTAAAGGGACGTCTGGCAGTTATCCGGGAAGATTTCTGGCATCAGCAAAGAGAGACGGACCATATTCTGCCGGGAGAGATATTTGGTGAAAATTACGCCAGTGCAGGCAATAGAACGCTGCCGGTAGACATCAAAGCAGCAGAAAAAAGTGAAGTATTATTTTTAGACTATGAACGATCCCTTACATTCTGCACCATGTCATGTCCTTTCCACAGCATGATGGTCCATAACCTGATAAAGCTCATGAGCGCAGGCAAAGAAAATATAGAAGAAAAGCTGGAACATATATCTCAGAAGACCACCAGAGATAAATTACGTTCCTATTTATCCCGTAGGGCTTTACAGGAAGGCAGCAACAGCTTTGACATTCTATATAACCGCCAGGAACTGGCCGACTACCTGGGGGTAGACCGCAGTGCTATGTCCAGTGAACTTGGAAAGATGAAAAATGAAGGAATCCTCGAATTTAAGAAAAATCATTTCATATTGAACACATTAAAATGATGTTGAGGTCAAAAGGTATTTTGCCTCCTCTGCTACCGAATTGCTGCGTGCATTGCACTCTCGCATATAAAAATACCCCGAAGCGTTTGATGAATCAGATCCGCTTCGGGGTATTACTTTTAATTACTTCTGATTATTTTCTTTCTTCATCTCAGCTAACTTCATAGCGCGAACCTTTAATGGAAGTCCGAACAGAGTGATGAAGCCGTCTGCATCGTGGTGGTCGTAAAGGTCACCGGTTGTGAAGGATGCTAAGGACTCGCTGTATAAGGAGTATGGAGAGGTGGTTCCGGCCTTAATGATGTTGCCTTTGTAAAGTTTGAACTTAACTTCACCGGTTACATATTCCTGTGTGGACTCTACGAATGCCTTTACAGCGTCGCAAAGTGGGGTGAACCATTTTCCTTCGTAAACGATCTGAGCCAGCTTGTTGCCCATATCTTTTTTAGCTTCCATAGTGGCACGGTCAAGAACCAGTTCTTCCAGCTGTCTATGAGCTGCCATTAAGATAGTTCCGCCCGGAGTTTCATAAACGCCACGGGACTTCATACCTACGACGCGGTTCTCAACGATATCTACAATACCGATACCATGCTTTCCGCCCAGTTCATTTAACTTGCGGATGATATCAGAAACTTTCATCTTAACGCCGTTTACGCTGGTAGGAACACCCTTTTCAAAGGTCATGGTAACATATTCGTCTTCATCTGGTGCCTGCTCCGGAGTAACACCCATAACCAGCATGTTGGAGAAATTTGGCTCTAAGGATGGATCTTCCAGTTCCAGTCCTTCATGGCTTACATGCCAGATGTTGCTGTCACGGCTGTAGCTGTGGCTGTGATCAAATGGAAGGTCGATACCGTGCTGCTTGCAGTACTCGATTTCATCTTCACGAGACTGCATGGTCCATACGTCAGTCATACGCCATGGAGCGATGATCTTGATGTCTGGAGCCAGTGCCTTGATGGACAGCTCAAAACGGATCTGGTCATTTCCCTTACCGGTAGCACCGTGGCAGATAGCAACAGCGCCTTCCTTACGTGCGATATCAACCAGTCTCTTTGCGATGGCAGGACGAGCCATGGAAGTACCTAATAAGTATTCATTTTCATAAACTGCATTTGCCTTTACACATGGCATAATGTAGTTGTCGCAAAAATCATCTACTAAATCTTCAATATATAATTTAGAAGCGCCGGACAGCTTGGCTCTCTCTTCCAGTCCTTCTAACTCTTTTCCCTGTCCACAGTCGATGCAGCAGCATACAACATCATAATCGAAGTGCTCCTTTAACCACGGAATAATAGCGGTGGTATCAAGACCGCCTGAATAAGCTAAAACTACTTTCTCTTTCATCAGTACATCCTCCTGAAAATTGCTTTGATATTGTTTGAATCATGTTTTATTCACTAAACTTTCATAAATATACAACATAATACAGGAAAATGCAAGCATTAAAATAGAAATTTCAAAAAGGTATTGCATATTATGCATGCGAGATGTATAATTATGAAATCCTGAACCTATAAAAACAGAAAAACAATGTGAAATGCTACTTTTCAATAGAAGAAAAAGTAACTATAATAGTAGAATCCCAGGCTTCTATATGACTGTTTATTGCAATCGAGGGAAATGATTAAATATGAAAATATATACAGAGGAGAGTAAGGATATGATAAAAGCAGGTATTATCGGATCTACAGGTTATGCAGGCGGGGAACTGGCAAGACTGCTGCTGCAGAGAGATGACGTAGAGATCAAATGGTATGGTTCCAGAAGTTATATCGATCAGAAATATGCTTCCATTTACCAGAATATGTTCAAAATCGTAGATGATAAATGCATGGATGATAATATGAAGGAACTGGCTGATCAGGTAGATGTAATCTTCACAGCAACTCCTCAGGGCCTTTGCTCCACACTGGTAAACGAAGAGATCCTTTCCAAAGTAAAGATCATCGACTTAAGCGCTGACTTCCGTATTAAAGATGTAGCTGTTTATGAAAAATGGTACAAGCTGACCCACGGATCACCAGAATATATTAAGGAAGCTGTATACGGACTTCCAGAAGTAAACAGAGAAAAGATCAAGAATGCAAGGATCATTGCAAATCCGGGATGCTTCCCAACCTGTTCCTTCTTATCTGCTTATCCTTTAGTAAAAGAAGGTCTCATTGATCCAAATACCATTATCATTGATGCAAAATCCGGTACCTCAGGTGCAGGCAGAAGCGCGAAAGTTGACAGCCTTTTCTGCGAGGTCAATGAAAATATCAAGGCATATGGCGTAGCTTCCCACAGACACACACCGGAGATCGAAGAGCAGCTGTCCTATGCAGCAGGAAAGCCGGTGGTCATCAGCTTCACACCTCATCTGGTTCCGATGAACCGAGGTATCCTGGTAACTGCCTATGCTTCCCTTACAAAAGAAGTGACCTGGGAAGAGGTAAGAGCCGCTTACGACAAGTATTATAAAGATGAATATTTTGTACGTGTTCTGGACAAGGACGTAGTTCCTCAGACACGCTGGGTAGAAGGAAGCAACTTTGCAGATGTAAACTTCAAGATCGACCCAAGAACCAACCGCATCGTTATGATGGGCGCAATTGACAATATGGTAAAAGGTGCTGCAGGACAGGCGATCCAGAACATGAACTTACTGTTCGGCCTTCCAGAGAATACAGGATTAAAGCAGATCCCGATGTTCCCATAAGATAAGCAGCCGGAAAGGAATAAAAATGGCAGGGACAATGGATATCCTGGTTCGGGAAATGACCATGGAAGATTACGATCAGGTATATAAATTATGGACGAAGATATCAGGCTTCCGTATCCGGAGCATTGATGATTCAAGAGAAGGAGTGGAGCGCTTTTTAAAGCGAAATCCAACCACCAGCGTAGTGGCAGTCCAGAACGGGCATATCGTTGGAAATATCCTTTGCGGACATGACGGACGAACCGGGTGTTTTTATCATGTATGTGTGGAAGACGGCTACCGTCATCATGGAATTGGCTATAAAATGGTACGAACCGCGATCAGGGCCATGCAGAAAGAGGGAGTAAGCAAGATCTCTCTGATTGCTTTCAAGGATAACCACATTGGAAATGCGTTCTGGCAGGGCATCGGCTGGACAGAACGTGAAGATTTTAACAGTTACGAGTTTATTTTAAATGAAGAGAATATTATAAGATTCGTGGAATAAGGAGCAGGTATTATGAACGAAAAGATAAAAGTGATCGAAGGCGGCGTCACCGCAGCAAAAGGTTTTATGGCAGCATCTACAGCAGCAGGCGTCAAATACAAAAATCGTCAGGATATGGCAATGATCTACAGCAAAGAGCCTTGTAAAAGTGCAGGAACCTTTACCACCAACCTGGTAAAAGCAGCTCCTGTAAAATGGGATAAGAACCAGGTAACAAGCGGCGCAGATGCCCAGGTGATCATCGTCAATGCAGGTATTGCAAATGCTTGTACCGGTGAAGAAGGAATGGGATATTGCGCACAAACTGCAAAGGCTGCATCACAGGCTTTGGGTGTGGCAGAAGATGGAGTTCTGGTGGCATCAACCGGTGTGATCGGCAGACAGCTTCCTATTGACAAGATTGCTGCAGGTATAAATGCTATGGCACCGCTTCTGGGTGCCAGTCTGGAAAATGGTACTGAGGCATCTAAGGCCATTATGACCACAGATACAAAGAACAAGCAGGTAGCAGTACAGATTGATATGAACGGAACTGCGGTTACCATTGGCGGTATGTGCAAGGGCTCTGGTATGATCCATCCAAATATGTGTACCATGTTAAGCTTTGTTACTACGGATGCAGCAATCAGCAAAGAACTGCTTCAGGAAGCATTAAGCGAAGACATTAAAGATACTTATAATATGATCTCTGTAGATGGTGATACTTCCACCAACGATACCGTTCTTCTTTTGGCAAATGGCCTTGCAGGAAATAAAGAGATTACAGAGAAAAATGAAGATTATGCATTATTCTGCGAAGCATTAAACTATATTAATGAAACTCTGGCTAAGAAAATGGCCGGTGACGGAGAAGGCTGCACTGCTTTATTTGAAGTAAAGATTGTAGGTGCCAAAACCAAAGATCAGGCAAAGGTATTAGCGAAATCTGTTATCACTTCCAGTCTGACCAAGGCAGCTATTTTCGGGCATGATGCAAACTGGGGCCGTATCCTTTGTGCAATGGGCTACTCAGGTGCACAGTTTGATCCGGAAAAGGTAGATCTGTTCTTTGAAAGCGCTGCAGGCCATATGCAGATCATCAAAGACGGAGTTGCAGTGGATTACAGCGAAGAAGAGGCAACAAAGATTCTTTCAGAACCGGAAGTTACCGCCATTGCAGATATTAAAATGGGGGATGCACAGGCAACTGCATGGGGCTGTGACCTGACATTTGATTATGTAAAGATCAACGCAGATTATCGTTCATAAAGGAGAAAACAGACATGAATCTTGAACCAATGCAAAAAGCATCAGTGCTTATTGAGGCACTGCCTTATATACAGCGTTTTAACCGTAAGATCGTAGTTGTAAAATACGGCGGCAGCGCTATGGTAGATGAAGAGTTAAAGAAAAAAGTCATTCAGGATGTAGTACTGCTTAAATTAGTAGGATTTAAGCCGATCATCGTACACGGCGGCGGCAAGGAGATCAGCCGCTGGGTTGGAAAAGTAGGCATGGAGCCACATTTTGTCAATGGTCTTCGTGTAACGGACGAGCCAACCATGGAAATTGCAGAAATGGTATTAAACAAAGTAAATAAGAGCCTGGTGCAGCTGGTAAATGAGCTGGGAGTTAAGGCAGTTGGCATCAGCGGCAAAGACGGTATGATGTTAAAATGTCACAAGAAGCTTTCTAAGGGCGAAGATATCGGCTTTGTAGGGGAAGTTGACGAGGTAGATCCTCAGATTATTTATGACCTGTTAGAGAAGGATTTCCTTCCGATCATCTGCCCCATTGGCTACGATGAAAACTTCTTAAGCTATAATATCAATGCGGATGATGCAGCCTGTGCTATTGCAAGAGCTGTGAAAGCAGAGAAGCTGGCTTTCCTGACAGATGTAGAAGGTGTATACAAAGATTTTGAGGACAAAGATTCTCTTATTTCAGAAATGGCTGTAGAAGAGGCACAAGACTTTGTAGACAGCGGCAGTTTAGGCGGCGGTATGCTTCCAAAACTGCAAAACTGTATTGACGCCATTAAAAACGGTGTTTCCAGAGTACATATTCTGGACGGACGTATTCCACACTGCCTGCTTCTGGAGATCTTTACAGATAAAGGTATTGGTACTGCTATTTATAATTCAAAGGAAGATGTGAGGTATTATCATGGCTGATGAGAAAATGATGGATCGGGCAGAACATGTTCTGTATAAAACATATAACCGGTTTCCTGTGGTATTTGACCACGGAAAAGGTGTGACTTTATGGGATACAGAGAGAAATGAATATCTGGATTTTGGCGCAGGTATCGCTGTTATGGGGCTGGGATACTGTGATGAAGAGTATACAAACGCAGTTAAAGCCCAGTTAGACAAGCTGACCCATATTTCCAACCTGTTTTACAACCAGCCTTCCATCAGTGCAGGTGAAAAACTGTTAAAAGTATCCGGAATGGATAAGGTGTTTTTTACCAACAGCGGCACAGAAGCCATTGAAGGTGCATTAAAGATTGCAAAGAGATATCATTACAATAAACTTCATGAGACCATGGGAGACGGCTGTGATGGCTGCGAGGAAAAAGAAGTGGACATGACCGGTGAGATCATTGCTATGAACCATTCATTCCACGGAAGAAGCTTAGGTGCGCTGTCTGTGACCGGAAATGCTCATTACAGAACTCCGTTTAATCCTTTGATCCCGGGAGTGCGTTTTGCCGATTTTAATGATCTGGATAGCGTAAAAGCTCAGATTACAGATAAAACCTGTGCCATTATCATGGAGACGATCCAGGGAGAAGGCGGCATCTATCCGGCTACAGAAGAATTTATTAAGGGCGTGCGCGCTCTCTGCGATGAGCATGATATGCTGCTTATTTTAGATGAGATCCAGTGTGGTATGGGACGTTCCGGAGAAATGTTCGCATGGCAGAAATACGGCGTAAAACCAGATGTAATGACTGTTGCAAAGGCTTTGGGAAATGGTGTACCCATTGGTGCATTCTTAGCCTGCGGCAAAGCAGCTACCGCTATGGTCCCTGGTGACCACGGAACTACCTATGGAGGAAATCCACTGGTAACAGCTGCAGCAGACGCAGTTCTGGATATCTTTGAAAAACGCCATAT
Organism: bacterium; assembly: GCA_963621525.1. Classification (GTDB taxonomy): domain Bacteria; phylum Bacillota; class Clostridia; order Lachnospirales; family Lachnospiraceae; genus Enterocloster. Next base: position 9,514 of record CAVFER010000018.1, read on the forward strand.
TGTAGACCATGTAAGGGAAGTTGGCGCTTATCTGTATGAGAAGCTGGAAGGCTTAAAAGAGAAGTATGATGTGGTAAAAGACCACCGCGGCACAGGTCTGATCCAGGGACTGGAATTTACAGTGCCTGTAGGCCCGATCGTATCTAAGGCATTATTAGAGCAGAAGCTGGTGCTTATCAGTGCCGGCTCTAATATCATCCGTTTTGTTCCGCCTCTGATCATTGAAAAGAGCGATGTAGACGAAATGGTTAAGAGACTGGAAGCAGTGATCAAAGAAATGTAGTGAAAAAGCTATCATGACTGGTGTGAAAAGACCGGTAATTGAGAAATTCCCCTCCTGATTTCTGATAGACTTAAGTCAACAGAAAAGACAGGAGGGGTTTTTAGTATGGAGAAAAAACTTGGATTGTTATCGGCTTGTACTGTGGCGTTACAGCCTGTTATCCTTATCTTTCTCTTTGTTTTTCTTTTTGGCTTTCTTTTCACTCTTCTCGGCCTTATCACCTTTATCCACCTTATCGTTTTTGGAAGCTTTTTTGGAAGCTTTTTTGGAAATTTTTATGCCTTTTTTTGCTTTGGCGTAGAGGCTTGGAGTTTTCTTTTCTTTGATTGTGTTGGTATTGGTATCTGCGTTGGTGTCTGCATCAGTACCAGTATCAGATGCGCCCTGGTATATGGTTTCGGCAACCGGGTTCTGTGCTGATTTAGGAAGTGGTTCTCCGTTATCAGGAATATAAGTTACGATATCTTCAATGGGGCAGCAGAGAATCCTGCACAAGGTATCCAGTGTCTGTGTGGAAACGGTCAGGTTATTTTTCAACCTGGCGATTTGACCGGCGCTGAATTTTTCACGCTTGATCAGATGATACTGAGAAATGCCCCGTGTTTTCATGGTTTCCCATAAGCGGTTGTAGGTAATCATAATAAGTCTCCTTTTTCTTCTTGCTTCCTGGTTACAGCAGCCTCTACGAGTTCCTGGGCTTCCTCCGATGCATCGGTACTTCCCATTTCTTCTAATTTGTATTTCAGTTCTTCTTCTACCTCGGCCCGGATCTCGTCTTCTTTCGCCGGGTTCATATCCGGAAGATCACTTAAAGTCCCAATACCAAAACGGCGCATAAATTCTTCTGTAGTTGCAAAAAGGGCCGGCCGGCCGGGGGCATCCAAACGGCCTGCTTCGTAGACTAAGTTATACTCTACCAGGCGGTTTACAGCATGGTCAGACTTAACGCCGCGGATTTTTTCAATCTCCAGCTTGGTCACTGGCTGGCGGTAGGCGATAATAGAAAGGGTTTCCAGCACTACGTCAGAAAGCACCTGTTTTTTAGGGGCAGAGGCGATGCGGATCAGGTTGGAGTAATATTTTGACTGGGTACACATCTGGTAGCTGTCTTCTAGTTGGACGATCTCCATGCCGTGTTTACCTGTTTTATACCGTTTCATCAGCCGTTCTACAGCTGCTTTGGCTGTTTCCTTATCCTGACCAATGGCAATGGCCAGCTGTTTTAATTCTACAGCGCTGCCCATAGTGAACAGGACAGCTTCGATCACTGCTTCCTGGTCCTTTTCATTTTTTACGGGTGTATTATCTATGGTTAATTCTTCCAAAATTATGGCCTCCTGGGCAAATATCTGTTGGGCAGATGCAGTTTTTCACCGCATCATTTCAAATTGCCGATCTGCTCTAAATTTAAATCTTCTTCCTCACCTTCCGGCTCTATTGTTTCAATATCCATTTCACCAAATGTTTCTTCCTGGTTTAAATGGATCTTTCCGATCTTCATTAATTCAAGGACAGCCAGAAATGTGACTACAACCTCTAATTTATCAGTCTGTTTTTCAAGAAGCTGGCGGAAGCTGAAACGGCGGTTCTGTCTGGCATAGTCCATAACAGAGGTAATCTTCTGTTCCAGACTCACCGGTTCCCGGCGGATGGTGCCAAATTTGCTTCGTATGGGGTCGGTCTTATATTCCTTGCGCTTCATGACCTGCTCAAAGATGCGCTGCAGCTTTGCCAGAGTGAGTCCGTCTAAAAGCTCATCCAGGTCAGTAGGAGGCTGGTATTTTGTCACCTCTGGAGGAAGGGAGGAATCTTTGTAAAAATGTCTGGCAGCGCCTTCTTCCCGGTCTGCCAGCTCTTCTGCCAGTATCTTGTAGCGCTTGTATTCCAACAGGCGGGCTACCAGTTCGGCTCTTGGGTCTACTTCTTCGCCCTCTTCGTTGACTTCCTTTGGAAGGAGCATTTTTGCTTTGATATCTAAAAGAGTGGCAGCCATAACAAGGAATTCGCTGACAATGTTTAAGTCTTCCCGTTCCATGTTCCGCACATATTCCAGATATTGGGCCGTGATCTCCACAATGGGGATATCATAAATATCTACTTTATTTTTCTCGATCAGATGAAGGAGCAGGTCCAGAGGTCCTTCAAAATGCTCCAGTTTGTAGGTAATGGTTTCCATTTTGTATATCCTAATTCATTTTATGATCTTATCAGATTTTTTTCAGGGGCGGTGTTGTCAGTGGGCTGTCCATCTGTGGGCAGATGTGCAGGACTAAAAGCTGTGGCCGGTTGTTTAAGCGGATATTGATAGAATGAGTCCCCAGTCCCCGGCTTACTGCCATGTAATGTCCCTGATCTTCAAAAATTCCGGCACACCAGGGAAGAAAAAATTGATACTGGGGGGTCATTACACCTCCAAGTCCCGGAAGACGGATGGTCCCGCCGTGAAAATGACCGGATAAGGTAAGGTCTGCTCCCCAGTTGGCATAATTGGAAAAATAAAGAGGGGAGTGTGCTAACAGGATCTGGAAATGCTCTGGATCTGAGGTCCCCACTTTTTCTTCTATATAATGGTCCGGCATAGGAGGTACCGGGTGGATCAGGGCTTTTTTATAGAAATCCCTGTCCAGATTGATGCCTGTAATGCGTATTTCTGTATCAAAAACGGCAGAATCATTTTTCAGGCAAATGGCTCCAGCCTGTTTTAAGGCATTTCTGTAAATGTTACCTTCTAAGCCATATTTTTCTGGTTCCCAGTCAATGCGGTTTTCATGGTTTCCTTCTGCGCAGTAAACAGCATAGCGGGAAGCCAGCTCATTTATAAGGGAGAGAGCATGGGATGTTTTTGCAAGTGTCCCTTTGGTGACAATGAGATCACCGCCGTTTAAGATGGCATCCGGCTGTATCTGGTCAATGGCCTGGATCAGCTTTTCGTTTTCCCGGCCAAAAGTATTTTCGTGCAGGTCGGACAGAAAGATGAAGGTGCGTCTTTTAGACACTTTGCTGCTGTAAAGGGTGGTCTCTTCTACAGATAAAGCTTTTTTTTCGTATTCGGATCTGGTGAGACAGATGGCAGCAGCTGCACAGGCGGCAGCGGTCAGATGGGTGATCAGCATTAAATTCTCCCTTTAATAAAATTCTTGTTTTATTATAACGTGCATTACTTTTATTTTCAAGAAAATAGTGAAAGCGCAGGTCTTGACGGACAGTCACCGGCATGGTACGATAACATACGCGCGAAGTGATATATAGTATACAAAATGTAAACACAACACAACATATAGTGTATAGATGCGACTATATAGAGAAAAGGTGACGAAATGGACTGCAGTAAGATAAAAGTTGTAAAGAAAGATGGTACAAAAGAAGATTTCAATGTGAAAAAAGTACTTGCTGCTATCAGTAAATCAGCAGAGAGAGCTATGATCACATTTTCAAGGGCAGAGAAGAACTTTATCTGCGAATTTGTGGAAGAAAAGGCAGAGGAAATGGATCAGGAGCTGATCCCTATTGCCCAGATGCACAACATTGTGGAAGGCGCTCTGGAAAAAGTCAATCCACTGGTTGCAAAAAGTTATCGGGACTACCGCAATTATAAGCAGGACTTTGTGCGGATGTTAGATGATGTATACAAAAAAAGTCAATCCATTATGTATATTGGAGATAAGGAAAACAGCAATACAGACAGTGCCCTGGTATCTACCAAGCGCAGCCTGATCTTTAATGAGCTGAATAAATCTCTGTACCAGAAGTTTTTTATGACAGTGGAAGAACTGCAGGCCTGCAGAGAAGGCTATATATATATTCACGATATGTCTGCAAGAAGAGATACCATGAACTGCTGTCTTTTTGATGTAAAGACTGTTCTTACCGGCGGCTTTGAAATGGGAAATCTGTGGTACAATGAGCCGAAAACACTGGATGTTGCCTTTGACGTTATCGGAGATATTGTTTTAAGTGCTGCCAGCCAGCAGTACGGCGGCTTTACAGTGCCAAGTGTGGAAAATATCCTGGCGCCTTATGCAGAGAAGTCTTATGCAAAATATCTGGAAAAATACAGGAATTTAGGACTGCCGGAAGAAAAGGTAGAAGAAATTGCCTGGGCGGATGTGCAGAGAGATATGGAACAGGGCTTCCAGGGCTGGGAATATAAGTTTAACTCTGTTTCCTCCAGCCGCGGTGATTATCCATTTATCACCATGACTGCGGGCACAGGAACCGGCCGCTTTGCGAAAATGGCTACCATGACTATGTTAAAAGTGCGAAAAGGCGGTCAGGGAAAAACAGGCCATAAAAAACCGGTGCTGTTTCCAAAAGTAGTCTTTCTTTATGATGAAAAGCTCCATGGACCAGGCGGTGAGTTAGAAGATGTATTTGAAGCAGGCATCGACTGCTCCAGCAAGACCATGTATCCGGACTGGCTCTCCCTTACAGGAAAGGGCTATATTGCCAGCATGTATAAAAAATACGGAAAGATTATCTCTCCAATGGGCTGCCGTGCTTTCCTGTCTCCATGGTATGAAAGAGGGGGCATGCATCCGGCGGATGAAAAAGACGTACCTGTATTTGAGGGACGTTTTAATATCGGTGTTGTCAGTCTCCACCTGCCGATGATCTTAGCCAAAGCAAGGCAGGAAGGCCGTGATTTTTACGAAGTTTTAGACTACTATCTGGAGCTGATCCGCAAGATTCATATTCGAACCTATGCGTATCTGGGTGAAATGAAAGCTTCGACTAATCCTCTGGCATACTGCGAAGGGGGATTTTATGGAGGTCATTTAGGACTGCATGATAAGATCAAGCCATTGTTAAAAACGGCTACGGCATCCTTTGGAATCACTGCTTTTAATGAACTGCAGCAGCTGTATAATAAGAAATCCTTAGTAGAAGACGGACAGTTTGCGCTGGAGGTTCTGGAGCATATTAATAAAAAGATCGATGAATTCAAAGAAGAAGATGGAAACCTATATGCCATTTATGCTACACCGGCAGAGAACCTTTGCGGTCTTCAGGTAAAGCAGTTCCGTAAGAAATACGGTATCATTGAAAATGTATCTGACAGAGAGTATGTCAGCAACGGTTTCCACTGCCACGTAACGGAAGACATCACCCCCATCCAGAAGCAGGATCTGGAATACCGCTTCTGGGAATTAAGCAACGGAGGCAAGATACAGTACGTAAAATATCCGGTAAGCTACAACAAAGAAGCCATCCGCACCTTAGTCCGCAGAGCCATGAGAATGGGATTTTACGAAGGTGTAAATCTGTCACTGGCCTACTGTGATGACTGCGGCCACGAAGAACTGGAAATGGATGTATGTCCGGTCTGTGGCAGCAAAAACCTGACCAAGATCGATCGTATGAATGGATATTTAAGCTATTCAAGGGTAAAAGGGGATACAAGATTAAATGAGGCCAAAATGGCCGAGATAGCAGAAAGAGTAAGCATGTAAAAGCAAAGGGGAAAAACAAGCGCCGCCAAAAGGCGGCATTTGTTTTTCCTTTGCTTTTAACGAACGATCCGTCTGCGATAGCAGACAGTAGAGCGCGTTAGCGCGGGGATCGTGAGTCTGCAGCCTAACGAACGGCCCGTCTGCGATAGCAGACAGTAAAGCATGCCAGTGCGAGGCCGTGAGTGGACGGGACTCTATTCCTCTATATCTGCGTCAGCCCTCTTTCCCCCTTTTTCTGCTAATTCCTTCTCTTTTTTATTCCTCTTCTTCCGGTAAGAACCATCCACCAGACCCTCCAGATAAGCTTCTGCCCGCAGTCTGTTAGAAGGACCAAGCTGGTTATACAGTTTCAGCACATATTCCTGCTGTTTGCTTAAAAAGGCCTGACTGCCGTCTGTGCTGTAAAATTCACCCATGGAGATGCCGAAAACCTGACAGACATGACGGATGGTAGGAATACTGGGCACACTGGTGCGGCGGAAAAGATTTCCTATGCTGTTTGGGGAAATTTCCATTTCCTTTGCAAGGCGGTAATGGCTCCATCCACGGTCATTACACAGCTCCTCTATGCGATCCAGTTCAAAACTCATAATCTGTATGCTCTTTTAAAGTACAAAAAAGCTTCTCCTTTTGTCGAGTATAAATATAACATCATTTTATCCCAGCAGAGTAAAAAACATTAGCTTGAAAATAAGTGTACAATATATGCACTATATAATGCACAGAGGAAAATCAAGTGGAAAATTCCCATAGATTATGATAGACTGATACCGACAGCATTACAGTTCAGCCATGGCCTCATCTTGTTTCCGTATTCATGAAAACAAGAAGCTTGGTGGTTTGGCTGAACTGTAACATGAAACTGCAAATGAAAAATGGAGGCGGGACAGATGAAAAAGTTTTTAGAAGAATTTAAAGCGTTTGCCTTAAAGGGAAACATGATCGACCTGGCTGTAGGTATGATCATTGGCAGTGCATTTACATCTATTGTTAATTCACTGGTCAATGATATTTTCATGCCGGTACTGAGTATTTTTACTGGAAAAATTGATTTTTCCAATATGTTTATTGCCTTGGATGGAAACAAATATCCTACACTGGCAGCAGCCAACGAGGTAACAGCAACTATTAATTATGGTTCATTTATTACTCAGGCGATCAACTTCATATTGATGGCGCTGGTTGTATTTATGGTCATTAAAACGATCAATAAACTGGAAAAAATTGGAAAAGCTCCAGAAGCCCCAAAGGCACCTACAGAGAAAGAGTGTCCTTACTGCAAGAGCATGATCCCAATTAAAGCAGTTCGTTGTCCACACTGTACATCAGAACTGGAGAAATAATACATGCGTTACCATAACATAACGAAAGACGATATGCTTAACGGAGAGGGGCTGCGGACTGTGCTTTGGGTGGCAGGCTGCAGCCACAACTGTCCTCAGTGCCATAATCCTGTGACCTGGGACATAAACGGCGGCCTTACTTTTGATGAGGCTGCCAAAGAAGAACTGTTTGAAGAATTGAAAAAAGACTATATTTCCGGTGTGACCTTCAGCGGCGGTGATCCTCTCCATGAAAAAAACAGGGAAGAGATCGGAAAACTGGCAGCAGAGATACGGGAAAAATTCCCGGATAAGACCATATGGCTGTATACAGGTTATAACTGGGAGGAGATCTGTGATCTTCCATTTCTTTTAAATGTGGATGTGCTTGTTGACGGAGAATTTAAAATAGAAGAAAAAGATAACAGTCTTCACTGGAAAGGCAGCGCCAACCAGCGTGTGATCGATGTAAAAGAATCACTGAAAACAGGAAACGTACAGCTCTACAGTGAACACTAAAATTAAACGGGAGAATACAAAATCAATTATGGAAAGAATCGCAAAGTTTCACAAAGTAAGCTATGAGCAGTTTGAAGGTGACTGGAAAGATACCTTTGGCCCTGCAGACACAGAAGAAATCAAACGCATTTACGAAGGGATCCGTCTGCCAGCCAGAGCAACGGCCGGTTCAGCAGGTTATGATCTTTATACACCGGTAGCGCTGACCATCCATCCGGGTGAGATCGTAAAGATTCCTACTGGTATCCGTGTGGAGATGAACGATGGCTGGGTACTGACGATATTTCCAAGAAGCAGCCTGGGATTTAAGTATCGTTTACAGTTAAATAATACAGTTGGCATCATTGACAGTGACTATTTCTTCTCTGACAATGAAGGTCATATTTTCGTAAAACTGACCAATGACACAAAAGAAGACAAGACCGTAGAGCTGGCAGAAGGCGCCGGTTTTGCACAGGGGATATTCCTGCCATTCGGTATTACAGAAGATGATGACTGCACAGAAGTAAGAAACGGCGGTTTTGGGAGTACTGACAGCAGGAAAAACTAAAATTACAGTTCAGCCACGGGCTGGTCTGCAGCAATTCGTAACAAACAGAAAGAAGCAGGAGAAATTATGGGAAACAGACCTGTAAACAGAAGCAGGAGAAATACAGGGCGTACCGGTCATTATAGAGGAAACGGCAGGTCAGACACATTAAGGCAGCGCAGAAAGAGAAATCGCAGATTGAAAGCAGTATTTCTAGGGTTGCTTGGTATTGCACTGTTCGTGTTGCTTATTTTTGGAGTTGTAAAACTGATAGGTAAGTTGAATGATTCTGGAAAGGACCAGTTAAGAAAAAATGGAATTGAAAAATTAAATGCCGGCGATCTGGAAGGAGCCGTGGCAGATTTTGACGCTGCTTTGGAAAAATCTGGAAATAAATCCAATAAACCATCTGCCTTTAACGCAGATGTGCTCTGGTACCGGGCAGAGGCAGAGATTTTATTAAAGGATTATGAAGCGGCATCCCATACCTACGACCTGATCACAGAACAGGGGGGAGATAAAATCTCCTGTTTGTATATGAAAGCAGTATGTGCAGAGAAACTGGAAGATAAAGATTCGGCTGTTTCTTATTATAAAGAAGCACTGGGACAGGAAAAAGAGGGAGAGCACTCTGCAGGTTACGAGGAAGCTCTTACAGCAGCAGGTTCTGCCTGTGTAAATGCACAGGATTTTGACACAGCAAAAAGTCTTTATGAAGAGGCATTAAACAGTGGGAAAACGGGAGAAAAACTGGAAAGCAGGATCTATAACCAGCTGGGCTTATGCCAGATGGCTGAAGAGGATTATAACACAGCTGCTGATTCGTTTGATAAGGGATATAACGCACTGATTACCAGATACAAGGCTGGAACAGGAGCAGAGTTAGAGCAGGCGGCAGCGGCTATTCCACAGGAAGATGCTGCCGGGCTGGCACTTTTAAAGGAACTGGCTTATAATAAGGCTGTATGCCTGGAATACAGTGGACAGTACCGTACAGCCCAGGCGGAGTTTGAGCATTATATTTCTGTATTCGGAGCAGATGAAAATGCCCAGCATGAGATCGACTTTTTAAAGACCAGACAGGAGGAATCATAAACCGGTGATTGATTTAAGTAAACTGGAAGAACGGGTCATACTGGCAGCGGTAAGCACCAGCGAGACAGATCAGGCGGAAAGCTCTTTAGATGAGTTAAAAGAACTGGCAGATACTGCCGGGGCAAAGACCGTAGGCCGGGTGATCCAGAACCGTGAAAGTATTCATCCGGGAACCTATCTGGGAAAAGGAAAGCTTCAGGAACTGCGTGAAATGCTTTACGAAACAGGGGCCACAGGTGTGATCTGTGACGATGAGCTTTCACCGGCCCAGCTTAAAAATCTGGAAGATATTCTGGATACAAAGGTCATGGACCGTACTATGGTCATTCTGGACATTTTTGCAGCCAGAGCCAACACAAGAGAAGGAAAGATCCAGGTAGAACTGGCTCAGTTAAAATACCGTGCCATCCGTCTGGTAGGAATGCGTTCCTCACTTTCAAGACTGGGCGGAGGTATTGGTACAAGAGGACCTGGTGAGAAAAAGCTGGAGACAGACCGCCGTCTGATCCACCAGCGCATCGGGCAGTTAAAAAAAGAACTGGAAGATGTAAAACGCCACCGTGAAGTCACCAGACAGCAGCGTGGAAAGGACTATGGGCTGTCAGCTGCCATTGTAGGTTATACAAATGCAGGAAAGTCTACGTTATTAAACCGCCTTACAGGCGCAGGAATCTTAGCGGAAGATAAGCTGTTTGCAACTCTTGATCCAACCACCAGAAGTTTTACTCTGGCAGATGGCCAGCAGATCCTTCTTACAGATACAGTTGGATTTATCAACAAACTGCCTCATCATCTGGTAGAAGCATTTAAAAGTACACTGGAAGAGGCGCGTTACAGTGATATTGTCCTGAATGTAGTGGACTGTTCTGATCCACAAATGGACATGCATATGCATGTGGTAAAAGAGACCCTTCGGGAACTGGGGATTACAGACAAGACCGTTGTTACTGTATTTAATAAGATCGATAAATTAGAAGAAAGCGGTCTGCCTATTCCAAGAGATTTTTCCTCAGATTATCAGGTCCGTATTTCAGCTAAAAGCGGGGATGGCTTACATGATCTGGAAGAGATCCTTGGAAACATCATTCGCAGCAGGAGAGTTTACCTGGAAAAGGTGTATTCTTATGCGCAGGCAGGAAAGCTGCAGTGCATACGTAAATACGGCCAGCTGCTTTCAGAAGAATATACAGAAGAAGGCATAAAAGTAACAGCCTATGTGCCGGCAGAACTGTTTGCCGAGCTGTATGCGGATGTGCCGGAAGAATAAGGTTAAAGGAATGAGATAAAGATTCTGAGAGAAAAAAAGGCTGCCGCAAAGGAAAAATGCGGCGGCCTTTTAAAAATGCAGAATCGCTGGGGAATTTGTTACAGCACATGAAAGGAAAGGTAAAAATATGTCATTGCAGTTTATTGCAGGAGGCAGCGGTTCCGGAAAAACAAGATATCTTTACGAAAAAGTGATCAAAGAATCACAGGAACATCCGGACATACAGTATCTTTTTATTGTACCGGAGCAGTATACCATGCAGACACAGAAGGAGTTAGTGCGACTGCATCCCAGACATGGTCTTTTAAACATTGATGTTTTAAGCTTTAAACGTCTGGCTTACCGGGTATTTGAGGACCTGGGAGTGCAGCTTCCGGTGGTCCTTGACGATATGGGAAAGTCCATGGTCATCCGCAAGGTGGCGGGAAAGTTGAAAAAAGAATTAAACCTTTACGGCGGACATTTAGAGCAGCCTGGTTTTATCAGCCAGTTAAAATCCCAGATCTCAGAGCTGAGCCAGTACGGTATCAGTGTGGAAGATCTGGAAATGGTGGAAGAAGAGACAGAACGCACTCTTTTAAAAGAAAAACTGGGAGATCTGAAGACTATTTATAAAGGCTTTAAGGATTATATAGAGTCCCATTACATTACAGCAGAAGAGATCTTAGACATTTTATGCAGAAAACTGCCTCAGTGGGAACCATTAAAAAGCAGTGTGATCCTGTTAGATGGCTATACTGGTTTTACGCCGGTGCAGTACCGTCTGGCAGAGCTGTTTATGATCCATGCAAGAGAGGTTTTATGCTGTATTAGCGCAGATCCCAGAGAAATGCTGTATAAAGAATGCAGTATGCAGCATTTATTTTACATGGGTCGTCATACGGTGTGCAGATTAAAGAAAATGGCAGAGGAACACCATATTCCGGTAGAAAAAGAAGTGTGGTGCGATCACCGGCCGGCATGGCGTTTTAAGGACAGTAAGGAACTGGATTTTCTGGAGCAGAATCTGTACCGCTATAATGGAAAAATATGGGAAAAACAGCCGGAGGATATTCTGATCTACAGAGGAAAAAATCCGGCAGAAGAAACAGCCTATGTATGCAGCTGTATTAATGAAAAAGTGCAGAAAGAAGGACTGCGCTACCGGGATATGGCGGTAGTCACAGGAGATCTGGCTTCCTACGGAAAAGAAATCGCTCACCGGTTTGATGAGGCGGGGATCCCTTACTTTTTAGATGATAAGAAAAGCATTCTGGAAAATCCTTTTATTGAACTGATAAGAGCAGCTTTGGATGCAGTAAAGGACTGTTCTTACGAGAGCATTTTCAGGTATTTAAAGACAGGCTTTGTATACGACGAGCAGTATCAGGCGGAGGTGGCCAAGGTGCTTACGGACCGCATGGAAAATTATGCGAGGGCATTGGGGATAAGAGGCTGGAAAAACTGGGATATGACCTGGGAGAAGCCTTACAGAGGCAGTGAGAGACTGAATTTAAAAGAGCTGAACCAGTACCGTATATGGGTATTAGAACCATTAAAAACACTGCGTCAGGCATTTAAAGAAGAAAATGCCACCATTTCTTCTGTTACCACCGTTTTGCGCCAGGTCCTTGAGACTATGAGATTAGAAGAAAAGCTGAAAAGCTTCAGCGCTCATTTCCTGGAGCGGAAAGAACCGGGAGATGAGAACCGGGCCAGAGAATACAACCAGGTCTATGAGCGGGTCATGGAGCTGTTAGGACGATTAGAAGGCCTTTTAGGGGACGAAAAGGCGGATATGAAAAATTATATCCAGATCCTGGATGCCGGTTTTGAAGAGATCAAGATCGGCGTGCTCCCTGCAACGGCGGACCAGGTGATGATCGGAGATATTACCCGAAGCCGTCTGGAGACTGTAAAAGTATTATTTTTCACAGGTGTCAACGAAGGCATTGTTCCACAGAGAAAGGCAGGAGGAAGCCTGTTAAATGACGGGGACAGAGAGGTGTTTAAGAGCCTTCACATGGAGCTGGCACCTACAGCAAGAGAAGAAGGCTGTATCCAGAAATTTTATCTCTATCTTATGCTTTCCAAGCCGTCGGGTCAGCTGGTGATTACCTATGCAGCTATGAACAGTCAGGGAAAAAGCAGTCATCCTTCCAGTCTGATAGGTGAGATACGAAAATTGTTCCCGGAATTGGTACAGAAGGAGGAAACATCCATAAAGCATCCTGTGTGGACGGTCAGAGATGGTTTACAGCAGTTGATCGCAGGACTTAGAGAAGCAGGAGATAAAAATCTGGATCAGTTAAAGGAAGTCCAGGGAGAATTTCTGGAACTGTTCCGCCGTTTTTATGGAAAGGAAGAGTACAAAAAACTGGTGGAAAAACTGACAGATGCCGCTTTTTTTGTCTATGAAGATAAAGGAATCGGCCGGGCGGCAGCCAGAGCTCTTTATGGTCAGAATCTTCAGGGAAGTGTTACAAGACTGGAGCAGTTTGCAGCCTGTGCCTATTCCCAATTCTTAAAATATGGACTTGAATTAATGGAACGCCAGGAATACCAGTTAGAGGCAGTGGATATGGGAAATCTCTTCCACCAGTCCTTGGACCAGTGCTTTGAGGTGATTCGTGAAAAAGGCATGGACTGGAGCAATATTACAGAGAAAGAGCGGAAAGAACTGGTAAAAACATGTGTGGATCAGGTAACAACCCAGTATGGAAATACCATTATGTCCAGTTCTGCCAGAAACACCTATCTGGCAAAGCGGGTAGAGCGGATTACTGACCGCACCATCTGGGCACTGGCAGAGCAGGTGAAAAAAGGGGATTTTGTGCCTTCTGGCTTTGAGGTGTCGTTTTCTGCCATTGACAATTTAAAGGCTATGAAGATCCGGCTGTCAGAAGATGAAGAACTGCAGTTAAAGGGCCGGATCGACCGGTTGGATCTGTGCGAGGATGAGAACCATGTATATGTAAAGATCATTGATTATAAGTCGGGAAATACATCCTTTGATCTGGCGGCACTGTACTATGGCCTGCAGCTGCAGCTGGTGGTCTATATGGACGCAGCTCTGGAAATGGAAGAGCGCAAGCATCCGGGAAAAACAGCAGTTCCGGCGGGAATTTTCTACTATAACATTAAAGACCCAATGGTGAAAAAAGAGGGAGAAATGACCCCGGAGGAGATCGAACAGCAGATCTTAAAGCAGCTGCGCATGAATGGCCTGGTAAACAGTGATTTAGAGGTCATCCACCACTTAGACCGTGAGATACGAAAGGAGTCGGATGTCATACCGGTTGCAATGAAAGACGGCTACGTGCAGGAGGCAAAATCCAGCGTAGCAGGACAAAAGCGGTTTGATGCCCTGCGCCGTTATGTAGGAGGCAGGTTAAAACGCTCCGGTCAGTCTATTTTAAAAGGGGAAAATGGACTTTTTCCCTATAAAGACGGGGACCGAACGGCCTGTGATTGCTGTCCGTACCATGCAGTCTGCGGTTTTGATACAAAGACAGCTGGCTATGGTTTTAAGCGGCTGCGCTCTATGAAACCGGAAGAGGTATGGCAGGAGATTGAAGAAAATTGTGGCATGAAAGAAAATAAAAGCGGGGAAGGGGATGAATAAGAGATGAAATGGACAGAGAAACAAAAACAGGTCATAGACAGCAGAAACAGAAATCTGCTGGTATCGGCGGCAGCAGGAAGTGGAAAAACAGCCGTACTGGTCGAACGGATCATCTCCATGATCAGTGAAGGCCCTTCACCCTTAAATATCGCCCAGCTTCTGGTCATGACCTTTACCAATGCGGCAGCTTCTGAGATGCGGGAACGTATTGGAGCAGCAGTGGAAAAAAAGTTAAAGGAAGATCCGGGAAATGAACATCTCTGGCTTCAGGCTGCGCTGATCCCCCAGGCCCAGATCATGACCATTGACAGCTTTTGTCTGGATCTGATCCGGAACCATTATAATACACTGGACATTGACCCGGCTTTTCGGATTGGGGATGAAGGAGAACTGACCCTTTTAAAAGGGGATGTAATGGAACAGGTGTTAGAAAGCTGCTATGAGGAAGCAGATGATGGATTTATCCAGTTTTCCGAGCAGTTTGGCAGCGGAAAGTCTGACAAGGCAATGGAAGATGTAATCTTACAGGCCTGGCAGTTCTCCCAGAGCCACCCATGGCCCGATGAATGGCTGTTACAGTGCAGACAGCAGATGGAGGCAGAGGCAGCAGGAGATCTGGACTCCAGTGTGTGGATGCAGTTTTTATTAAAAGATATAAGCCTTCAGATGGAAGAACTGGAGGCACAGGCAGAGGAAGCTTTGGAGGTTGCCAGAGAGGGAAACGGGCCTCTGGTATATGAGCCTATGCTGATGAATGATGTAAGCCGGTTAAAGAAGGTAAAAGAGGCAGCGGATGCAGGCTCTTTTGAGACCTTTTACCAGGCTGTAAATGAAATAACCTTTGACCGTCTGGCGGCCGCCAGAAGCAAGGACATTGATCCGGATAAAAAGGCTTTTGTAAGTGAGACACGTACCAGAGTGAAAAAGGCAGCGGAAAAGTGCCGGGATACCTATGGAAGTCAGTCACAGGAAGAGGCAGCAAAGGGAATACGAAATACGAAAACAGTCATAGGCGTCCTGCTGGATATGGTAAAGCGGTTTGATACTGCCTACACGGAAGCCAAAAGAGAACGGAATGTGCTGGATTTTAATGATCTGGAGCATCTGGCCTTAAAGGTGCTGGTAGAGAGACCGGGAGAGGTTGAAGCAACAGAAAATGAGGATACGGAGAAATCTGAGGATGTTGCGGAAAAAATAGAAAATGACACCCTGCGTCCCACTGCAGCTGCCAAAGAGTTAAGCGAGCAGTATGAGGAGATCCTGGTAGATGAATACCAGGACAGCAACCTGGTCCAGGAAACCTTGATCTGCAGCATTTCAAGGGAACGGCTGGGCCATCCTAATGTATTTATGGTTGGTGATGTAAAACAGAGCATCTACCGCTTCCGTTTGGCAAGACCAGAGCTGTTTATGGAAAAATACGATACTTACAGCCGGGATGAAAGCAGCCACCAGATGGTTGAGCTGCAGCAGAATTTCCGAAGCCGCGCCAGTGTACTTACCTGTATCAATGATATTTTCTACCAGATCATGACTAAAAATTTGGGGGGCATCCGTTATACCAGGGAAACAGCCCTTTATCCGGGAGCGGAATTTGAAGAAACAGATAAAAAATCAGGGATCCCGGTACAGCTTCTGGCAGCAGATACTGGTTCAGAAGCCTTTAAACAGCTGGATGAAGACACAGCAGATTATACAGCCAGAGAGCTGGAAGCAAAAATGATCGCAGAGCAGATCAAAAGCTTTACAGATGAGAAAAACGGACTGTATGTGTGGGATAAAGATCAGCAAAGTTACAGAAAAGCCTGCTACAAGGACATGGTCATCCTGCTGCGCAGCATGAGCGGCTGGTCAGAAGTATTTGTAAATGTACTTATGAACGAAGGCATACCGGCTGCAGCCCAGACAAGAACCGGCTATTTTGCCACTACAGAGGTAGAAACAGTGCTAAGTCTGCTGTCGGTGATCGATAATCCCATGCAGGACATCCCTATGGCTGCGGTTTTGCGTTCTCCTATTATCGGGATGAATGATAATGAAATGGCATGGATGATGGCAGCTTATAAGCGGTATACAGAAAAGAACCAGGACAGAGGTGTGTATGCGGCCTGTAAGCTGTGGGAAGAGTGCAGAGGACAGGAAGAAATTGGCGATACAGTCGAGAGTAGTTCAGAAAGGGAGACACAAGAACGGGATCATCCAGATCGTGTGATTACGGATGACGGAGATGAGAAACAAAGTGAGAGCAGAAATGAGAAGGAACATAGGATCACGGTAGGCCGTGTAGAAATTCCTGCCAAAACCGCCCATTCTATCTGGAAAAAACTGGAAAAATTTGCAGATCTTACAGAAGAACTGCGCCGGGATGCCAGATATCTGCCGGTCCATGAACTGCTATATCAGATCTACCGTAAAACAGGCTATTATGATTATGTTTCTTCTATGCCGGCTGGCGAGACACGCAGGGCAAATCTGGACATGCTGGCAGAAAAGGCAGCAGCCTATGCGTCCACCAGCTACAGAGGCTTGTTCCACTTTGTAAGATACATTGAAAAGCTGAAAAAATATGATACGGATTTTGGAGAAGCTTCACTGGGAGATGAAGGAAATTCTGTGCGTATCATGAGTATCCACAAGAGCAAAGGTCTGGAATTTCCGGTAGTATTTTTAGCCGGAATGGGTAAGAAGTTTAATAAGCAGGATGCTTACGGCCAGCTGCTGTTAGATGCAGATCTGGGAGCGGCTGCAGATGAAATGGACTTAAATCTGCGTACCAAAGCGCCCACTCTTAAAAAACTGGCTATTAAGCGGCGTATGGAGTTAGAATCCATGGGAGAAGAACTGCGGGTGCTCTATGTTGCCATGACCCGTGCAAAAGAGATCCTTGTGATGACAGGAACAGACCGTTCTCTGGAAAATAAATTGGAAAAATGGTCAAAACTTACATTAACGGATGGTCAGATCCCTTATACCATCCTTTCCTCAGCATCCTCTTTTTTAGACTGGGTCCTTATGGCCAGATCTGCCATACCGGAAGGACATATGGAAGTAAGAGAAGTACGTCTTGACCAGCTAGTAGGACAGGAATTAAAGCGTCAGCTGGAAAAGAAAAATGCAAAAGAAGAGCTGCTAAACCTGGATACAGACCAGGTCTATGATGAAGAGATGAAACGGCAGCTGGATGGAGCATTAAATTACGTTTATCCCTATATGGACGATACGAAATTATATACTCAGATGTCTGTATCCGAACTGAAAAAACAGAGCCAGATCGGATTGAAGGAGGAAGAGATAGGAACCGAACGTGGGGAACTATTTGGCATAGAGAACGGTCAGGACGGAAAAAGGGAATTGCTCACAGAAACTCAGAAAGATATTTCGCAATCGGAAGAAGCAGAAAACCAGATCGGAGGAGTGGAAACTGGTAAAAAACAGAAAAAATCCGAAAAGAAAGGCGCGTTCCGTGGAACGGCCTATCACAGAGCATTGGAATGTTTGAATCTGACATCTGTTACAGACCAGAGAATGTTGGAATCCCACTTATCAGACCTGTACCAGAAAGGTTTTCTTACAGAAGAAGCCTATGAGGCTATTTTTTCATGGGATATATGGAAATTTCTGGAAAGTCCACTGGGACGCAAAATGGCACTGGCAGAAAAAGAAGGAAGACTTTATAGAGAGCGCCAATTTATGATCGGTATTCCGGCCAGTGAAATGAAAAATGGTCAAAAGTCAGAAGAACTGGTGTTGATCCAGGGCGTAATCGATGCCTATATAGAAGAAGAGGACGGATTTATCCTGATCGATTATAAAACAGATCATGTTCCAAAAGAGGAAGAGGCTGGGGAAAAGCTGTTAAAAGAACGGTATCAGGTACAGCTGGATTATTACGCAAGGGCATTGACCCAGCTTACAGGCAAAAAGGTAAAAGAAAAGTGGATCTATTCCTTTGGATTAAGAAAAGAAATCCGGTTAAAATAATGAAAATGTGAAATAAAACATTTTTCCAGAAGAAATCACAATTAAAACAAGCTCTGGTATCTGAAAAATAAGAGATATCAGAGCTTGTTTTAGGTGTTGTGCACTTGGAAGAATCTGCCGATGGCAGGTTCTATAAGTCAGAGCATCAGATTGCCACAGGAACCTTGTGGTCAAATGGATGATACTGGTAATTTTCCAGTTTAAAGCTGTCCGTTGTAAACTGATAGAAATCTTTCACTTTTGGATCAATCCATAAAGTTGGTCCTGGCAGAGGTTCTTTCTTTAAAAGCTCTTCTACCATAGGAATGTGACGGTCATAAATGTGGGCATCTGCGATCACATGGACCAGTTCTCCTACTTTCAGGCCGCTTGCCTGGGCAAACATATGCATCAGGACTGCATACTGGCATACATTCCAACTATTTGCGGTAAGCATATCCTGAGAGCGCTGATTTAAGATACCGTTTAAAGTATCGCCAGATACATTAAAAGTCATGCTGTAAGCACATGGATACAGGTGCATTTCACTTAAATCATGATGATTGTAGATGTTGGACATGATGCGGCGACTTAAAGGATTGTGCTTTAAGTCATAAAGGATGCGGTCTACCTGGTCGAAATCTCCTTCCTTATAATGATGCTTTACACCTAATTGATAGCCATAGGCTTTTCCGATACTGCCGGTTTCGTCAGCCCAAGAGTTCCAGATGTGGCTCTTTAAGTCGTGAACATTATTAGATTTTTTCTGCCAGATCCACAGCAGTTCATCTACTGCAGATTTAAAATAGGTGCGTCGCAGTGTGATCACCGGAAACTCTTTTCTTAAGTCATATCGGTTTACAATACCGAACTTTTTAATGGTATGTGCCGGAGTGCCGTCCTCCCATACAGGGCGCACTTCATGGTCTGTATCCCAGACTCCGTTTTCAAGAATATCTTTGCAATTTTGTATAAAAAGCTGATCTGCGTAACTCATGTGGATTTGTGTCTCCTCTTGCCGTAGTATAGACTCATGGACACGTGCCGTCGCACTCTATTGTCTGCCTGCGCAGACGGTCCATTCGTTAATGGCGCAAGAAAAACAAATGTATGCTTACGCAGCCGCTTGTTTTTCTTTTGTGCCTGTTACATTAGTATAGCAAATCCCAGACATTCAGTACAGCCAAAATTGAAAGGTAAATTTAAAAGGTATCTAAAAGGTATTGATATCTTCCAATTTTACAGACTACGTGCTATAATTCTTCTGGTAGTTAAATTATAGACAATTAGACGAGGGGATTTATAAATGAATCTGATCGCAGCAGCAGATGAAAATTGGGGAATCGGAAAAAATGGCGGATTACTGGCACACATTTCCGGTGATATGAAATTTTTTCGTGAGACCACAAAAGGAAAAGTAGTAGTCATGGGACGAAAGACCCTGGAAAGTTTTCCGGGAGGAAGACCATTAAAGAATCGTGTAAATATTGTTCTTACCGGGAATAAGGATTTTGCACCAGAAGGAGTAACGATCTGCCACAGCGTAGAAGAAACCCTGGAAACTTTAAAACAGTATCCCAAAGAGGATGTTTTCATTATCGGTGGCGGCATGATCTATAAAGCATTCCTGCCATGGTGTGAAAAAGCCTATATTACCCATGTGTATCATACATTTGAGGCAGATACTTATCTGCCGGATCTAAGTGCCCGGAGTGACTGGAAACTGGCATCTGCAGGTGAACGTTTTACCAATGAACCAGAAGGTGACCAGCCGGCGTTGGATTATGAATTCAGGATCTATGAAAGGCAGAATGGATGAAATTTCTTGTAACAGCAGATAACAACGGAGCCATCGGAAGAGGCGCACAGCCTCTGGTGACGATTCCGGCCGTACAGCAGAACTTTTTAAAAGAGACCCAGGGCAAGGTAGTGGTTATGGGGCGCAAGACTTTAGAAGGACTACCTGGGGGACGGCCTCTTGGAAACCGTATTAATGTAGTGCTTTCGGAAAATCCCTCATATAAAATAAAGGGGGCAGTTGTCTGCCACAGTATAGGAGAAGCTTTAGAATATTTAAATCAGTTTTCTTCGGAGGATATATATGTGATTGGCGGGAAAAGCATTTTCAGACAGTTCCTGCCTCATTGCACTACGGTTTATCTGACCCATATTGACTATGAATATGATGCAGATGTAAAATTCCCTGTAGATCTTGCCAGATCTGCAGAATGGGAAATGACAGAAGAAGGCGAAGAACAGACCTATTTCAGTCTGTGTTACACGCCGGAAATTTACGTAAAAAAGCGAGATTAAAATACCTTTTGACCCCAATATCATAATATTAAAAGATACACCGGATACTATGGAAAAATCTCCATTTCATTTTGAACTGGAGATTACTCATTGTTTAAAAGCCTGAGAGAAAGGTTACAGCATCAGGATAGAGTGATCTGCCTGATCTATAATAGAATTTTTATGAAAAATGTAAACATTTTAGGAGGGAAAACATGTACAAGATTGTAAATGCAGAATGTCTGGCAGACAAGATCTATCTGATGGATGTGGAAGCACCCCGTGTAGCAAGAGCCTGTCAGCCGGGAGAATTCGTTATTGTCAAGATAGATGAGGTTGGAGAGAGAATTCCGCTGACTATCTGCGATTTCGACCGCGAGAAGGGCCTGGTAACCATTGTATTCCAGATTGTAGGCGCTTCTACTATGCGTATGGCAGAATTGAAAGCCGGGGATTATTTCCAGGATTTCGTAGGTCCTTTAGGACAGCCGTCTGAGTTTGTAAAAGAAGACTTAGAAGAAGTTAAGAAGAAAAAATACCTGTTCGTAGCAGGTGGTGTTGGTTCTGCTCCTGTTTACCCACAGGTTAAGTGGATGCATGAACATGGCATTGATGTAGATGTTATTGAAGGATCCAAGACGAAGAGCCTTCTGATCCTGGAAGATAAGTTAAGAGCAGTTGCCGGAAATCTGTATGTTACTACAGATGATGGTTCCTACGAGCGCAAAGGCATGGTAACAGAGGTTATCAAAGATCTGGTTGAAAATCAGGGCAAGAAGTATGATGTATGTGTTGCGATCGGACCAATGATCATGATGAAATTCGTATGTAAGCTGACCAAGGAACTGGGAATCCCAACCATCGTCAGTCTGAACCCGATCATGGTAGACGGAACTGGTATGTGCGGAGCATGCCGAGTTTCCGTAGGCGGTGAAGTGAAGTTTGCATGTGTAGACGGACCTGAGTTTGACGGACATCTGGTAGATTTTGACCAGGCTATGAAACGTCAGCAGATGTATAAGACAGAAGAAGGCCGTGCAGTCCTGAAATTCCAGGAAGGCAAGACACATCACGGCGGATGCGGAAACTGCGGAGGTGAAGAATAATGGACGTATTAAAGAGAGTACCTGTAAGAGAACAGGATCCAAAGGTAAGAGCTACTAATTTTGAAGAAGTATGTCTTGGATATAATCAGGAAGAAGCACAGGAAGAAGCAACCCGCTGCTTAAACTGCAAGAACGCACAGTGCGTAAAGGGCTGCCCTGTATCCATCAACATTCCTAAATTCATTTCAGAAGTAAAAGAAGGCAAGTTTAAAGATGCAGCAGCAACCATTGCTGAGTCCAGTGCACTGCCAGCAGTCTGTGGACGTGTTTGTCCTCAGGAAAGCCAGTGTGAAGGAAAATGTATCCGTGGCTTTAAGGGCGATCCTATTTCCATTGGTAAGCTGGAGCGTTTCGTAGCAGACTGGTCCAGAGAGAACGGTGTTGTACCGGCTAAGCCAGAGACAACCAACGGCATCAAGGTAGCTATCATCGGTTCCGGTCCTTCCGGTCTGACCTGTGCAGGTGACCTTGCAAAACTGGGCTATGAAGTAACCATTTTCGAGGCACTTCATGAGCCGGGCGGCGTTCTTACTTATGGTATTCCTGAGTTCCGTCTTCCAAAGACCAGAGTGGTACGTCCAGAAGTAGAAAATGTTAAGAAGTTAGGCGTTAAGATCGAAACAGACGTTATCATCGGCAAGTCCGTTACCATTGACGAACTGATGGAAGAGGAAGGCTTCAAGGCTGTATTTATCGGTTCCGGTGCCGGACTTCCTAAGTTCATGGGTATCCCAGGCGAGAACGCAAACGGCGTATTATCTGCAAATGAGTACCTGACCAGAAGCAACCTGATGAAAGCATTCCGCGATGACTATGATACACCTATCTACTTAGGCAAGAAAGTTGCTATCGTAGGCGGCGGAAACGTAGCAATGGATGCTGCAAGAACCGCTCTTCGTCTGGGTGCAGAAGTGCATGTTGTATACAGAAGAAGTGAAGCAGAGCTTCCAGCCCGTGCTGAGGAAGTTCACCATGCGAAAGAAGAAGGCGTTATCTTCAATCTTCTGACCAATCCGGTAGAAATTTTAACTGATGAAAATGATTGGGTAACCGGCATGGTGGTACGTAAGATGGAACTGGGCGAGCCAGATGCATCCGGACGCCGCAGACCAGTAGAAGTAGAAGGTTCTGATTGCACCATCGATGTAGATACCGTTATCATGTCCCTTGGTACTTCTCCAAACCCACTGATCTCTTCTACCACAGAAGGTCTGGAGACCAACAAGTGGAAATGCATCATCGCTGACGAGACCAACGGCAAGACCACCAAGGAAGGCGTATACGCAGGCGGTGACGCTGTAACAGGCGCAGCAACCGTTATCCTTGCAATGGAAGCTGGCAAAGCTGGCGCAAGGGGTATTGATGAATACCTGAAGGGCAATAAATGATTTTTTCTGAAAATATCTGAAATTAACTAGCCTATTCGCCTGTCTGCAAATCCGATTGCACAGTTAAAAAAGCCTCAGCGTAGCCCGCTGCGCCTACGTTTTTTGAACTGCACACTCGAATCTGCATTCTACGTGATTAGACCAGTATTTATGAAACGATGTACCAGAAACAGAATTAGCACCAGAAAAAGATGACTAAGATATAAAAATATCCCCCGCCTGTGGTATACAGGCGGGGGATATTATAAAAGATTTATTTGAAACCGCCGTTGGCGGTTTTTGTGTTTTAGGAAGATTATTTCCACTAATGGTGGGAAAGAATGACATATTTTATTTCGCAGTCTTTACAGCTGCCTGGATGGCTTCTGCCATTACCTCTGCAGCCAGTGTTCCGGTCATATTTACATCCGCAGTCACTCTCGGGCCGCAGGAAGCAGCATAGATAGAATCGCCGTCTGCCATGGTTCCTACAGGATTGATGCAGCGGGAATAAGCGCTGCGGGCCATGGATGCGATCTTATTTAATTCTGCTTTGGAGAAATCACCATTTGTGATAATGGCACCAATTGTAGTGTTGGAATTTTGGGCAGAGAACAGGTCTGTCTGCTGGCTCAGCTTGTAAAGTTCCTCTCTGGAGTCAGCAAAACCGTCCGTTCCCGGCAGTTTTGGTCCTGCGATCTTTTCGCCGGTAGCGGGATCAAAAATGTCGCCTAAAGCATTTAAAACCACCACAGCGGCAACTTTCAGGTTACCTGCATTGACTGCATAAATGCCAAGACCTGTTTTGGTGGCATATTCAGGGCCACAGATCTTTCCTACAGTGGCACCCGTTCCTGCGCCGATGATACCGCTTTTGGGCTGGTTTCTCTCTGCGTCCTCACATGCCGCATATCCCATTGCTGCATCCGGTCTTACATCTGAATGCCCGATTGCCAGATCATAGATACAGGACTGGCACACTAAGGGCACTTTTGCAAACCCGGTATCATAGCCAATCCCATGTTCCTCCAGATAACGCATAACGCCGTCACTGGCTGCCAGACCAAAAGCAGAGCCGCCGGATAACACAATAGCATTAATGGGATTATCTGCGGTAACGGGAGAAGTAAGGGGCGTTTCCCTGGAAGCCGGGCCGCCGCCGCTGATATCGCAACCGGCTTTCGCTCCCTCATCAAAGCGAAGAACGGTAACGCCGGTCATAGCATCCAGATACTGGGCATTTCCAATGCGGAGTCCCTCAATTTCAGTAATCGGAATTTCTTTTAAAGGCGGAAATAATTTCATGATAAATAACGCTCCTTAGTTTTTTAATGCAGCAGCCAATGCTCTGGAAACAGCGCTTCCAAGAATGGTACACACAATTGCTTCGATAGCGCCCTGAACACCTACGAACAGGATAACAAAGAACAGTGGATTGGAGGTTCCAAAGCCGGAAGCAATGTTCTGGATGTAGTCTGTATGGAAGAAGAACAGTACCAGGGAACTCATAAACAGCAGTGTGTTTAACAGCGGACAGGAAAGGCTTGCAATAATGAAAGCAGCATTTTTGGAAACTTTCTTAAGAGCAGCAAAAATCAGGCCGCACAGCCAGCCTTCCAGGATACGTGGAACCAGTAACGTAAACAAAAGTCCAAATGGATTAATTTGTAATAAAGCTGCGCTGAAAGCAGAACCACCGGTAAGAGCCATAATAGCACTGGTCAGACCAAAAGCACCGCCGCAGATCGCACCGGCTGTCGGGCCAAGGATAATGGCACCCACAGCAACAGGCACAGTCAAAAATGTAATAGTAAGTCCCGGCGTACGCAGATAACCAAGAGGTGAAAATGCCATGACAAAGATGATGGCAACCATAAGGGCTAGCTTCACCATAAAGGTAGTCTGTGAACGGGAAAGTTCAGAAGTTACGGGATTTGCAGTTGTTGTTTTCATTGTGTTCTCCTTTTTTCGCTGATAAAACGGCACAAGGCAGAGGCAGTCAGCCAGTTACCCGGTTCCCCCTGTTTTTCAGCCTTTATTTAATTTTTCTGGGGATACAATGAACGAAACTTAAGAGTAAAAAGCTCAGCTTCAGACCATGAGATCATAGAAAATAAATAGAATAAAATTGTATACATGATACAGGTAAATAGCATATCTGGTTACAGCCATAAAAGGTCTGTACGGGTAGATTACCACAACGTATATCATTTATTAAAAGGGTCCGATGATGATACATTTTCCTAAGAATAACGTTCAGGTCTAATATAGCATAAATCTGGAAAACAGCAAGTTTTTATGCAGGTACAAAGAAAAAGAGCAAGTTACGTGATTAGACCGATTATTTATGAAACGATGTACGAGTACATTTGACAGAAAATCCGGTAGCATTTCAGTAAGATAACGTTTATAATGTAATGGGTGCCCAAAAAAACAAGCGCCGCCATAGCGGCATTTGTTTTTTTTAAACCCATTAACGAACAACCCATCTGCGGAGCAGATAGATAAGCGTGCCAGCGAGCATACATATATAGCAGAGTAGAAAGGACACATCATGTATCAGATAGATTTCACCACCCCGATCCACATTCATTTCATCGGCATCGGCGGCATCAGTATGAGCGGCCTTGCAGAGATCCTCTTAGAAGAAGGCTTTACCATTACCGGTTCCGATTCAAAGGAGTCTCCATTGACCCGCCACTTAGAAGAAAAAGGTGCCAGAGTCTACTACGGCCAGAAGGCCTCCAACATCGAATCCGAACCTGGCATCCAGGTAGTAGTCTACACAGCAGCCATCCATCCGGACAACCCGGAATTTAAAGAAGCCAAAGAAAAGAATATCCCAATGCTTACCAGAGCAGAGCTGTTAGGCGAATTAATGCGTAACTACAAAGAATCCGTTGCTGTTTCCGGAACCCATGGAAAGACAACTACCACCTCCATGATCACAGACATTCTTCTGGCAGCGGACACTGATCCTACGATTTCCGTAGGCGGCATCTTAAAAGACATCGGCGGCAACATCCGCGTAGGCGGACCAGACCTGTTTGTAACAGAAGCCTGTGAATATACCAACAGCTTCTTATCCTTCTATCCAACCATAGAAGTGATATTAAATATTGAAGAAGACCACTTAGACTTCTTCAAAGATATTAACGATATCCGTCATTCTTTCCGCCAGTTTGCAGAAAAACTTCCAAAAGGCGGCCTTTTAGTTATTAACAGCGGTATCGATAATTTACCAGAGATCACTGACAATCTGCCATGCCGTATTGTGACTTTCGGAAAGGACCTTTCCAGCATGTATACAGCCCAGAATATCACTTATGATGAATTTGCAAGACCATCCTATGATCTGGTGGTTCAGGGTGAGATCGTCAACCGCATTACATTAGGTGTAACAGGCGAGCATAATGTATACAATTCCCTTGCAGCGATCGCAGTAGCTATGGAGCTGGGCATTGGCTTTGACGCTATTATGGCTGGTCTTAAAAACTTTAAGGGAACTGACCGCAGATTTGAGAAAAAAGGTGAGATCGGCGGTGTGACCATTATCGATGATTATGCACATCACCCACAGGAGATCGCTGCAACACTGTCAGCAGCTAAAAATTATCCACATAAGAAACTGTGGTGCGTATTCCAGCCACATACCTACACCCGTACCAAGGCATTTTTAGACGAATTTGCACAGGCCCTTTCAGTAGCAGATGAAGTGATCTTGGCAGACATCTATGCGGCCAGAGAGACCGATACATTAGGTGTAAGTTCCGCAGATATTGCTTCCAGGATTGAAAAAATGGGAACTCCAGCCCACTATATCCCATCGTTTGATGAAATTGAAACATTTATTCTTCAACATTGTATGCAGGGTGATGTGTTGATAACTATGGGAGCCGGAGATATCGTAAGAGTGGGAGAAAAGCTACTTGGAGAGTGATATACTCTCGATTTATCCACAATATCCACAATGTTTTCAACATTTTCCAGAACGAAAAAATGTGGATTTCCAGATTAACATAAAAAATGTCGCACGATTAAGAATTATGAGGTTTTATGCGGGGAAGACAGGTGTATGTCAGTGTGGCAGCGGGGAAAACAAAGACTGCTGTCCACATTATCCACAATATCCACATCTGTGGATGTGTAAAATGCATCTGTTTTCTTTTTTATGTGGATGTGTTATGATGAAAACAATGAGGAGTGGTAAGGATGAGCAGGATTTTTAAAGACCGGTTATGTGCGGGAGTGACCCCTGTGGCCGATACATTTATTGATAATTTCATGGCAGCTGCCAACGGAGAATATGTAAAAGTATATCTTTATATACTCCGACATCAAAATGAGGAAGATCTGACGTTAGAGCAGATTGCGGATGCCTTAAATCATACAGAAGCAGATGTGAAGCGCGCCGTTAATTACTGGCAGAAAGCCGGAGTGTTAGAGACGTTGCAAGAAAGTATGCCAGCTAAAGAAAAACAGTCTGATTGGCACATGGATCTGGAAATAACTTCAGCCGCAGTGCAGGAAACATCGGCAGACAGGGCACCTGTTCCAGCTCCCACTTATTCAGCGGAACAGGTAAACCGTTTGAATAAGGATGAGGAATTTTCACAGCTTTTATACATTGCCCAGAAGTTTCTAAATAAAGCCTTTACTCCAAGGGACTGTCAGGTATTTGCCTATCTTTATGATACTCTCGGCATGAACATCGGTTTACTTGAATATCTGGCAGAATACTGTGCCCAGAATGGACATACATCGGTGCGTTACCTGGAAACAGTAGCTTTAAGCTGGCATGAAAAGGGGATACGCACAGCGCAAGAAGCCCAGGAATACAGCACTTCGTATACAAAAGATGCCTTTGCTGTTATGAAAGCTTTTGGCTTAAACAGCCGCAAACCGGCAGTGCCGGAGCAGAAACTGATGGAGAAATGGTTTAAAGAGTACGGATTTGACCGGGATCTTGTATTAGAAGCCTGCAGCCGCACCATCAATGCCATCCATACCCCAAGTTTTCAGTATACAGATTCTATTCTCACAGATTGGAAAAAAGCAGGCGTAAAAACATTAGATGATGTCAAAGGAATAGATGAACGCAGAGCAGAACGGGCCAACAATGCGGCCAAGCGGTTTCAAAGCTATGGAAATGCAGTAAACAATGCCCAGAATAATCGTAATACTTCAAATAATCAGTTCCACAACTTTAAACAGCGGGACACGGATTATGATGCACTGATGCTCAAAAACGTAAAAGAGTGGATGGACAGTCCAAAATAAACAGAAGCTAAAAATAAACAGAAACAATCGATTACAGCACTGACCACAAGGAGAATAACCTATGGCACTAAGCAATTCCCAGTATGACGCCATTATGCGAGAATATGGAAAACGGCAGATGGAAAATCAGCACAGCCAGGAAACCAGAAAAAAAGAAGTATATGAAAAGGTCCCGGCAGTAAAAGAACTGGAAGCAGAGATCGCAGAACGTTCTGTTGCCTGTGCCAGAAAGCTGTTGGAAGGTAATCAGGATGCCATCTACGAGCTTCGTGAAAAACTGGCAGATCTAAAAGAACAGAAAGCCCTTTTGATCAAAGCAGCCGGTTTTTCAGATGACTATTTAGAGCTTCGCTACCGCTGTAAAGATTGCAGAGATACAGGATGGGTAGACGGACACAAATGCCACTGCTTTTTACGGGCCCAGATGAAGCTTTTATATGCACAGTCCAATTTAGAACGGGTGCTGGAGCAGGAAAATTTCGACAAGCTTTCTTTTCAATATTATGATAATACTCAGATCATACCGGAGATTGGAATGACCAACGCAGATTACATGAACCGTGTGGTAAAAAGCTGTCTGGAATTTGTGAAAAATTTTGACAGTGAACATGATAACCTGCTTTTTACAGGAAACACAGGCGTTGGAAAGACTTTTCTTACCAACTGCATTGCCA
The DNA here is from genome assembly GCA_963621525.1 of bacterium. Taxonomy (GTDB): domain Bacteria; phylum Bacillota; class Clostridia; order Lachnospirales; family Lachnospiraceae; genus Enterocloster. Next base: position 38,262 of record CAVFER010000018.1, read on the forward strand.
GAAAGCTCATGGACAGTTATCACTCTGTCATCTATTTTTCCGCAGGGGATCTTTTTGATGTATTTTCAAAAAATAAATTCGACTACGATCAGGCGGAAGAAATGAAGGACACATACAGATATATTCTGGAATGCGACCTGTTGATCATTGACGATCTGGGAACAGAATTAAACAACAGTTTTACTTCTTCTCAGCTGTTTTACTGCATCAATGAGCGGATGAACATGAACCGTTCTACTATTATTTCTACCAATCTTTCACTGACCCAGCTGCGGGATTCCTATACGGATCGTGTGACATCACGGATCATGCGTTACCGAATCATTCCCCTTTACGGCAGGGATATCCGCCTGTTGAAAAGATAACTGTTGCGGTTATGACTACAACATTATCTTACGGCACTTTTGGTTCCAAAGGTGTCTGCCTATGTACAGTAACGATAACTTCACAAGGAGAGAAGATTTCGAGCGAACACCTTGACGGATACAAACGAAAAATGGTATAAAGATATAAGCTGATATTGGTATGAGATAATGAAGCGGTATCAGTTAATACAGGAGGATAAAGATCATGTTATATGAGGAAAAAATCATTGAAACAATTCCGGTAGGTCCTTTAGGCCTTATTCCTTTAAAGAGTTGCACAGGTCTTGGAAAAAAAGTGGACGATTATCTGGTAGAGTGGAGAAGAGAAAGAGAAAGCGAACATAAGTTGACGATCGCGTTTTCCGGATATCAGAGAGATTCCTATATTTTGGAAGCCAATACCCCAAGATTTGGTTCCGGTGAAGGAAAAGGAACCATTGAAGAATCTGTCAGAGGTGATGACCTCTATATTATGGTAGATGTATGTAACTACAGTCTGACCTATTCACTGTTTGGAATGACCAATCATATGTCTCCGGATGATCATTTCCAAGATTTAAAAAGAATTATCGCTGCCGCAGCAGGTAAGGCACGCAGAATTAATGTTATCATGCCGTTTCTGTATGAAAGCCGTCAGCATAAGCGTTCCGGAAGAGAGTCCTTAGACTGCGCAATGGCTCTTCAGGAACTTGTAAATATGGGCGTTGAAAACATTATTACTTTCGATGCACATGACCCAAGAGTACAGAACGCTATTCCGTTAAAAGGATTTGAGACGGTACAGCCGATCTATCAGTTCTTAAAACACCTGTTAAAGAATGAGCCTGACTTACAGATTGACAGCGATCACATGATGGTCATCAGCCCGGATGAAGGTGGTACCAGCCGTGCCATCTACTTTGCAAATATGCTGGGACTGGATATGGGTATGTTCTATAAGCGTCGTGATTACACCAAGATCGTAAACGGCAGAAACCCGATTGTTGCTCATGAATTCTTGGGCTCCAGCGTAGAGGGAAAAGATGTACTGATCATCGACGATATGATCTCTTCCGGCGAGAGCATGTTAGACGTTGCAAAAGAATTAAAACGCAGAAAAGCGAGAAAAGTATTTATCTGCGCTACCTTTGGTCTGTTCACCGGCGGACTTGCCAAGTTTGACCAGTATTATGAAGATGGACTGATTGACCGCATCCTTACTACCAACCTGGTATACCAGACACCAGATCTGTTAAGCAGACCGTACTATATTGATGTAGATATGAGCAAGTACATTGCCCTTATCATTGATAACCTGAACCATGACGCATCCTTAAGTGATCTGCTGACACCTACTAAGAGGATCAATAAGCTTATTGACAGATACAAAGAGCAGCAGGCTGCTAAGAATAGCGAAAATAACGCTTAAGTTCAGGCGCTGATTCAGTTATATAGCATATAAATACGCAGGGGCTGTGGCAAAATAGCAAACGTAAAAGCTGTTTTGCACAGCCTTTTTTAACTCATAGGAAAGTGCGTCCTATGAATCAAAAAACGCTCCGCGCGGATCGCACTGCGGCGGCAAAGAAACAT
>CAVFER010000019.1:0-36462 GCA_963621525.1 bacterium
AAAATATCTGGAAGATCAGCCGAAACTGCCAGAAGCAGATCACTGGGCAGATGGTGAAACAGTCACCTGGGAAGAATTTCTTACATCCACCTGGTGCCGTAATTTTCACCTATTAGTGCGCCGGATCTTAAAAAAGGATGGGACACTGGGACTGTCAGATGAGCAGAAAACAGCCATATTTGAAACAGCATCCACAGGTCTTCCTCACTGGAAAAAACTGGTAGAAACCATTTATAAAGCCAACCAGGACCGGATTCTGGTCACAGACGAGATTGGCTATGGCATTGTTCCCGTAGATCCCTTTGAGCGGGAATACAGGGAAGAAACGGGCCGTATCTGCTGTCTGCTGGCAGAAAAGTCAGAAGAAGTCTGGCGGGTCTGCTGTGGAATTGGGACAAAGTTAAAGTAGAAATCAAAGGCGAAAAAGGTAGAATACAACGACCGACGATATATAAAGAAACGGAAGGATAGTAACATGGAATGGATACAGTTGTGGCGACTTCATTGGATGGCCCTTTTAACAGGCAGTATTCTGGACTGGATCTTTGGAGATCCCTATCATTTCCCCCATACGATACGTCTGATGGGAAATATGATAAGCGGTCTGGAAAAGAAGCTGCGAAAGCTTTTTCCTGAAAAGCCAAGGCTTGCAGGAACCAGTCTTACCTTGATCATGTGCCTGTTCTGGATCATCATGCCGGGACTGCTTTTTCATTTCACAGAAAAATATCTGGGCCTGACAGCCCGGTTTGTTTTAGAAAGCTTTTTCTGTTATCAGCTTCTGGCAGCCAAAAGTCTCTGTGTGGAAAGTATGAAAGTGTGTAAGAAACTGAAAAAAGGAGACACGGAAGGAGCCAGAAGAGCTGTTTCCATGATCGTAGGCCGTGACACAAAGGTTCTGGACATAGCTGGTATTACCAGGGCGGCTGTGGAGACAGTGGCAGAAAATACCTCAGACGGTGTGATCGCCCCTTTCCTGTTTATGGCAGTTTTGGGGCCGGTTGGCGGCACTTTTTACAAGGCAGTGAACACCATGGATTCCATGATCGGCTATACCAATGATAAATACATTTTATTTGGCCGGACGGCCGCAAAGCTGGATGATGTATTAAACTTTATCCCGGCCCGCATTTCCGGCTGCCTGCTGACACTGGCAGCATACCTGCTTCCGGGGGCAGATGGGAAAAATGCCTGGAGAATCTTCTTAAGAGACCGGCATAAACATGCCAGTCCCAACTCTGCACACACAGAAGCAGCCTGTGCAGGAGCTCTTCATTTACGCCTTGCAGGAGATGCCTTCTATTTTGGAGTTCTCCACAAAAAGCAGTTTATCGGTGATAATGACAGGGAGATCGTTCCGGAAGACATCTGGCAAGCCTCCCTTTTGATGTTTTTGGCAGAAGGAATCATGATGGTGGTGCTGTTAGCGATTCTGGCAGCGGTCAGATGACAGGTGATGATCACAAAAATACAAATATTGGAACAACTGGTTCAAGGTTATATCCCCAGCCGGTCTGGGATATGAGCAGAGTATAGATATTTATTTTGGAAAGAAGGAACCCACATGCATACCAAATATCAACACGGCGGTGACATTTACAGCAATAAAGTTTCCATTGATTATTCCGCCAATATTAATCCCTTAGGACTACCTCAGGGAGTAAAAGAAGAACTGGCCCGCTGCATCGAAGGGCCGGTGTGCTGCGTTTATCCGGACAGTCAGTGCAGGGAGCTGGTAAAGGCATTATCGGATCATCATCGGGTGCCTCAGGACTGGATTCTCTGTGGCGATGGGGCAGCAGATCTGATCTTTGGACTTGCATTTGCCTTAAAGCCGAAAAAGGCCCTGCTTTTAGCACCTTCTTTCCTGGAATATGAGCAGGCATTAAAGTCGGTGGACTGTGATATCAGCCTTTTCTATCTGAAAGAGGAAAATGGTTACCGCCTGAATGTAGAGGAACTGTGTGGAACGCTGGAACGGGCTAATGTCACTCATGATACTACCGTAGTCGGTTATTCTGACCAACACAAATTTACATCAGAAACCAACACTGGTTATAACATTTTATTCCTATGCAATCCCAACAACCCCACCGGCATTGCCGTAAAGAAAGAGCAGGTCTTAAAACTGGCAGAAACTTGCCAAAAGACAAATACCTTTCTGGTTGTGGATGAGTGTTTTGAAGAGTTTTTAGACGAACCGGAAGCTTACAGCATTATTCCGTTTTTAGAGAAGCTTCCCCATGTCTTTGTATTAAAAGCATTTACAAAGATCTATGCCATGGCTGGTATTCGTTTAGGTTATGCTTTATGCAGTAATGAAGACGTATTAACAAAGATCTGTCAGATAAGACAGCCATGGTCTGTTTCAGGACTGGCTCAGAGAGCAGGCATTGCGGCCTTAAAAGAGACAGAATATGTATTAAAAACCAGAAAACTGATCCATGAGCAGAGAGAAAAAATGGAGGCAGCGTTAACAGAACTGGGCTATATAGTCTATCCGTCCCAGGCCAATTATATTTTCTTTAAGGAAAAGACTCTGGAAGGAACAACCGCCAGCCTCTACGACCGCATGCTGAAACAGGGCGTCCTTATCCGCAGCTGCTCCAACTATCCGGGCCTGGATGCATCCTGCTACCGCATTTGTGTAAAAACAGAAGAAGAAAACAGAGAGTTTTTAGATCGGCTTGCAAAGTGCAGTCTCACATGAATATAGAATGAAATAAGACCATAATCAAGATTTCAAGATAACATCAGGAAAAACAGGAGGAAAACAACATGGCAAGATCCATTATGATACAGGGAACTATGTCTAATGCAGGAAAAAGCCTGATCGCAGCAGGACTGTGCCGCATTTTTGCTCAGGATGGCTATAAAACAGCGCCTTTTAAATCACAGAACATGGCTCTTAACTCCTTTATTACAGAAGATGGTCTGGAAATGGGCCGGGCACAGGTGGTCCAGGCAGAGGCTGCAGGAGTAAAGCCTTCTGCGGACATGAACCCCATTTTGCTAAAACCAACTACCGATGTAGGTTCTCAGGTGATCGTAAACGGTGTTTCCGTTGGAAATATGCGGGCAAAAGACTATTTTGCCTATAAAAAGCAGTTAATCCCTCAGATTATGGAAGCCTACAAGCGTTTGGACGAATCTTATGATGTGATCGTCATTGAAGGTGCAGGAAGTCCGGCGGAGATCAATCTAAAATCCGATGATATTGTAAATATGGGACTGGCTGCCATGGTAGATGCACCGGTTCTCCTTGCCGGTGATATTGACCGGGGCGGTGTGTTTGCACAGCTTTACGGCACGGTAGAGCTTTTGGAGCCTGATGAACGCAGCCGTATAAAGGGCCTGATCATCAATAAATTCCGGGGAGATAAATCAATCCTGGAACCGGGACTTCGCCAATTAGAAGAGATTTGCAAGATACCGGTAGCAGGTGTGGTCCCCTATATGAACGTAGATATAGAGGACGAGGACAGCTTAAGCAGCAAGCTGGGAAACACCAGACAAAAGGGCTGTATCGACATCGCGGTGATCCGTTTTCCAAAGATTTCCAATTTTACAGATATGGATGTATTTGAGCGCATGGACGAGGTCTCCGTCCGCTATGTCTCAAAGCCTTCTGAGTTAAAAACGCCGGATATGGTGATTCTTCCGGGAACGAAAAATACCATAGACGATCTGTTGTGGATGCGCCAGAACGGCCTGGAAGCAGCTCTCTTAAAACTGGCAGCAAGACAGATTCCCATATGGGGGATCTGCGGCGGTTTCCAGATGATGGGAGAATGGCTGGAAGACGAACATGCCATTGAGTCATCTCATAAGGGAAGAATCCGTGGAATGGGGCTTTTCCCTGTAGAAACAGAATTTGAGGAAGAAAAAGTACGCGCCCAGACAGAGGGACGTTTCGGGGAACTTTACGGGTGCTTCAGGGAGCTTTCCGGAAAGAATCTTACCGGCTATGAGATCCATATGGGACGCACAAAGAGCCGGGAAAAAGAGCAGCCCCTCTGCCTGTTAAATGGAAAAGAAAATACAAACGGCAGAGAAGCAAGAGGCTTCTCCTGCGGCTGGAACCGGAAAAATCTTTATGGCTCCTATGTTCATGGTATATTTGATGCACCTGGCATTTGTGAGACGATAGCAACTGCCCTGGCAGCCAGAAAGGGGATTACATTGGAAATGGCAGGTCAGATGGATTATAAGGCATATAAAGAAGAACAGTACGATAAGCTGGCAGAAATACTGCGGGAGAGTCTGGATATGGAAAAGATATATGAGATCATGGGGCTGGAAGAAAAAGTGCATATAGAGCAGATACTTCCGGCAGATATAGAACACAGAAGCTTTGAGATCATTGGGGAAGAATTAAAAGCTATGGGAAAGAAACTGGATCCGCAGCTGGCGCCTGTGATCATGCGTGCTATCCACACAACAGCGGATTTTGACTATGCAGATCATTTGAAATTTTCCCCAAACGCAGTAGAAAAGGCAAGAGAATCCATTAAAAAAGGAGCGGTGATCATTACCGATACAAAAATGGGCTGGTCCGGTATAAATAAAAAGCGTTTGGAAAGCTATGGGGGAGAAGCCATGTGCTTTATGGCAGATGAAGACGTAGCAGCCGAGGCAAAGAAAAATGGCAGCACAAGAGCAGTTGCAAGTATGGATAAGGCGGCAAAACTGTTTGGGAATGGAGAACGGCCCTGCATTTTCGCCATTGGAAATGCCCCAACGGCCCTGATCCGTCTCTATGAGCTGATACGGGAAGGAAAGATTAAACCGTCTCTGATCATCGGCGCGCCTGTAGGTTTTGTTAATGTGATCCAGTCCAAAGAACTGATTCTTTTACTGAAAGATACGCCATACATCGTGGCAGAAGGAAGAAAAGGCGGGAGCAATGTGGCAGCGGCCATCTGTAATGCCTTACTCTATGGCATTCAATAGATCAGACATATAACATAAAGGGGACAGAAAATATGAAACTATATCGTATTATTCTTGTAGATGATGAGGAAGAGGTGAGAAAAAGCATTATCCGCAAGATTAAATGGGAGGAAAATGGTTTTTTAGTAGCCGGAGATGCGGAAAATGGGGAAGATGCATTAGAAAAAATTGAAGCACTGGAGCCGGATTTGATTTTAACAGACATTCGTATGCCTTATATGGATGGCCTGACGATGGCTGAGCGGGTGCGTCAGAAATACCCATCTATGAAGATCGTCTTTTTTTCCGGATACGATGACTTTGAATACGCAAAACAAGCTATTAAATTAAATGTTACAGAATACATATTAAAACCGGTAAACGTAGAAGAACTGACAGCCATTTTACAGAAGATAAAGACAAATCTGGACCAGGAGATCGAGCAGAAGCGCAATGTAAACCTGCTGCGTGAAAACTATATAAAAAGTCTGCCAATCCTTCGTGAACAGTTTTTAAACGAGCTGGTAAACGCTCCGGTAGCCTCTGAGACGGTACAGCCCCGTTTAAAAGAATACGGTATCCCACTTTCCGGAGCCCAGAAATGGATCGCGGCAGCGGTAGGCATTGACCGGCCGGAAGAGGAACGGGAAGGAGAACTGGCGATCCACAGAGAACAGGACCTGATCCCTATTTCTGTTATGCAGATCCTGGAGGAAAAGCTGGGAAAATACTGCCGTTTTTCTATATTTAACTCCACTGGCAGCAGCGATGCCCAGATCGGCGTGATCGCAGCCATTGACGAGGAAAATTCCCAGACTGGGCTGACGGCTGTATTAAGCGATATCTGCAAAGAGACCAGGAAGATCCTTGCAGTTCCCATCACCATTGGCATCGGTCACAGCACCCAGGATCTGGGCATGATCTGTGAGTCCTACAAAGACGCAGTCAATGCATTAGGCTATAAAGCTATTGTAGGAGCCGGAAATACTATTTACATCAATGACGTAGAGCCGGTAAGCAGAGGAAAGCTGCAGTTTGACAGCAAAGATGAAGCAGAGCTGGTAGGTGCTGTAAAATTCGGTCCTCAGGAAAAGATCGAAGAAGTAGTACATAAAATCGCGGACAAGATCAGTGATGCCAAAGTCCATCAGCGTCAGTGCCAGACCTACATGTTAAGCGTGTTAAACTGCATGATCCAGCTGGTGCAGATGTATAATCTGGACATGGAGACCATTTTCCGGGGGGAGTCCAATCTAAACGAAGCGTTTGCTCTGATCTCCAACACCCAGAAAAAGGAAGATTTTGTAAAATGGCTCCTTCAGGCGGCCATCGCAGTGAACCAGTCTGTAAATAAAGAACGTGACAATACCACAAAACAGGTGATCCAGGAAGCCAGACAGTATATTATGGACAATTATCAGGACGCAGACCTGTCTGTGGAGAAGATCTGCCGCCATCTTCATATGAGTCCGGCGTATTTCTCCACCATGTTTAAGAAAGAAACAGGAAAGACCTATGTGGCCTATCTGACAGAGGTGCGCTTAGATAAGGCAGTGGAGCTTTTAAATAAAACAGATGACAAAACCTATGTGATCGCAGCAAAAGTAGGCTATCAGGAGCAGAATTATTTCAGCTACGTGTTTAAGAAACGTTTCGGCATTTCACCTACAAAATTCAGAGGAGCAAAATAATGTTTTTGAAACAGCGAAAACACCGGCTTCAAAATGCCAGTATCCGTTCCATTATCTTCATGTATTTTACCATTACCGCTCTGGCAGCCAGCGTTTTTATCGGCGTTTCTCTCTATGGACGGCTGTCAGGGCAGATGTCCTCCGCTCTTCAGGAGGAAAACCACATTCTGATCAATCAGTTGGGACGGACCATGGATTCCTACCTGCGCCTGGTGATGAAGCTTTCAGACTCCCTGTATTATGGGGTGATCAAGAATGCAGATTTTTCTGATGGCTCTATTAACGGGGAGATTACCCTTCTTTATGACAATAATAAGGATAATGTAGAAAATATCGCCTTGTTTTCCAAAGAAGGAGAGCTTCTGGAGTCTGTTCCTGCTGCAAGACTAAAGACCAACGCCCGGGTAGCAGAACAGGACTGGTTTGTGGCGGCTTTGAACAAGACAGAAAATCTCCATTTTTCCATGCCCCATGTACAGCATATTTTTGATACAGGAGACAGCCAGTACCGCTGGGTGGTATCTGTGGCAAGAGCAGTGGAAATTACAGATGGCCCCTATACGGACCAGGGGGTTCTCCTTATTGATCTGCGCTATAACAGCTTAGAGCAGTTATTTGATGGAATGAACCTGGCTAAAGGGGGCTATGTGTATCTGACGGACAGCAACGGGAATCTGATCTATCATCCGGACGGCCAGCTGATCAACTCCGGTATTGTCACAGAGAACAATGACAATATCGCCATGCTAAAAGATGGAAATTATCAGGAACAGTGGCAGGGACAGACCCGCATGGTATCGGTAAAAACTGTGGGATATACAGGTTGGAGGATCGTAGGTGTCATGCCTCTTGATACCGTATCCTTAAATGCAATTAAAACACGTATTCTTATTGTGTTTATTATTACACTGGTGTTGTCTATCCTGACCATTATCAACTCCTATATTTCCTCTCGAATTACGGACCCTATTAAGGAACTGGAAAAATCTGTCAATCAGATTGAGGAAGGAAATCTGGAAACAGAAGTTTATACAGGGGGGTCTTACGAAATCCAGCATCTGGGAAAATCCATACAGAATATGGCAAGGCAGATCAAACGCCTTATGGATGATATTGTGTCAGAGCATGAATCCAAGCGAAAAAGCGAGTTTGATACCCTGCAGTCCCAGATTAATCCTCATTTTCTCTACAATACACTGGATATCATTGTATGGATGATCGAAAATGAGAAGCAGTCAGAAGCAGTAAAAGCAGTAACTGCTCTGGCCCGTTTCTTCCGCATCAGTTTAAGCAAGGGAAAAAGCATTATCTCAGTGCGGGATGAGTTGGAACATGTGCGAAACTATCTGATGATCCAGCATATGCGCTATAAGAACAAATTTTCCTATTTCATTGAAGCAGAGAACGAGGTATTAGGACTTGCCAGTTTAAAGCTTATCTTACAGCCGATGGTGGAAAATTCCATTTATCATGGAATGGAATTTATGGACGGTGACGGGGAAATCAAAATACGGGCCTGGAAAGAGGAGGATGACCTTTACTTAAGTGTAGAAGACAACGGCCTTGGTATGACTGAGGAACAGGTAGAACGCCTGTTTACAGATATCAGCCATGTTCCTTCAAAGAGAGGTTCCGGAATTGGTGTAAAAAATGTAAATGAACGGATCCACTTGTATTTTGGTAAAGACTATGGGCTTTCTATAGAGTCAGAACCAGACGAAGGAACTATTGTGCGGATCCACCTTCCTGCAATTACCTATGAGGAAGCAGTGGGAAAGGAGGAGAAACATGCCTAAGAGAGAAAGAATACTTTTATGCATAGGTACCATTTTCCTGGTCCTGCTGTTTCTCATGTCTTCCACGGACCTGATCATAAAAGAACGTGCGGTCCAGATTGATTCCATTTCTGTGATATTAAGCGAAGATACAGACGACTATTACCAGAATTTCAGAAAAGGAATGGAAAAAGCAGCCACGGATCTGCGAAGTGATGTGAGACTGATCACACTGTATGACAGGAAAGATCAAAAACAGCAGATGGAGCTGGTTGCCAGAGAGATTCGTGACGGGGCGGATGCTGTGGTCATCGAGCCGGCAGAGGAAAAAGCAGCAGTTATGGATCTGGAAAGCTTAAATCCGGGATGCCCGGTGATCTTTGTTGGGTCATCTTCTCCAAGCGACTTTGTTACAGATTCTATTTTTATTGATTACTTTGAGGCGGGAAGGCTCCTGGGGGAAAAGGCGGCCGAAAAGAATCTTTCAGGGGAAAAGATCTGTCTGTTTACCCATGGAATGGCTTACAATGGAGTACAGGATGTCTATGAAGGAGTCTGCTCTGTTTTAAATGAGAAAAAGATTCCATATGAATTATATGAGGCCAAAGAAGGAAACACATTCCGTCAGGTAATCGAACACACGGTCTATCCGGGAAAAGACCGGGTAGAGGTAATCGCTATGGATGTACAGTCCTTAGACCAGACAGCGGCCATTTTAAACGAAAGCTCTGTTTACAGAGAACATGTATCTGCTCTTTATGGCATTGGCTCTACTACAGGGATTTTAAACTACCTGGATCAGGGGATTATTGATGGTCTTGTAACCTATGACCAGTTCAGTCAGGGATATTTAAGCATAAAAAATGCAGTGGAAGCCATTCATGGAAGCAGACAGAAACAGGAGATGCTATTAGATTCAATCTATCTGGATCAGCAGGAACTAGCTTCCGGTGCTTATGAGAAGATGCTCTATCCTATGGAATAGGGGGGAAATGATAATGAAGAAAACAAAAGGGACCGGTGCAATGCTCTTTAGTGTGATCGCAGTAGTGGCCATCATCTGCCTGTTCGTTCTTGCAGGAAACGAAGTCAAAAAAGAAGCAGCGTCCAAGGAGATTCGTGTGGGACTTCTCCTTTACCGGGGGGATGATACTTTTATCAGCACACTACGTTCTTATATAGAAGAAAAGGCAAAAGAATATGAGCGGATAGAAAGTATCAAGGTGACTTTGGATATTTTAGATGCCAAAGGCAATCAGAATACCCAGAATAACCAGGTAGACCGGCTGTTAGAACTTGGCTGTGATGCCTTATGTGTGAATATCGTAGACCGTTTTGCAGCTTCCATTGTCATTGACAAGGCTATGGCAGCAGATATACCGGTGATTTTCTTTAACAGGGAGCCGGTGGAAGAAGATATGAACCGTTGGGAGAAACTTTACTATGTAGGAGCAGATGCAAAGGAGTCCGCCGTATTAGAAGGACGCATCCTGGTAGATGCTTATAAAAAGGATCCTGCAAGTCTGGATCGCAACGGAGACGGAACTGTCAGCTATGTACTGTTAGAGGGGGAAAGTAATCATCAAGATTCCCTGATCCGTACAGAATGGTCCATCCAGACCTTAAAGGACGGTGGAGTGCCATTGGAGAAGATCACGGGAGGTATTGCCAGCTGGGAACGCAGCCAGGCATCTGCCATGATGGAGCAGTGGCTTACAGAGTACCAAGACCAGATCGAATTGGTCATCTGCAATAATGACGATATGGCATTAGGTGCCATTGACGCCATTGACCGGGCGGGCATCCTTCCGGGAACCATTAAATTAGTGGGGATCGATGCAACACCTCCCGGTGTGGAAGCATTGAAGGCCGGAAAACTTTTTGGAACGGTAGAAGCGGATAAAGTAGGCTATGCCAATGCTATTTTCGGGATCGCGGCTTCTTTAAGCCGGGGACTTCCTGTTGATGAGAGCATAAAACTGGAAAATGGAAAGTATTTCTGGTGCAGTCAGAAAGGGATTACGCAGAAAAATGCAGTGGTAATCAACAATAAATAACATGGAAATAATAAAAAATTTCAGCAATATTATAAAATCGAAGAAATTTTATAATACTTCTAAAAAAAACTTATGGCAAAATGTACAATCAAGACCTATAATATGCTTGTCGTTAAGGAAAATGCACCAAAGGCGATAAAAAACAAAATCATATGTATAGGGAGGATTACAATTATGAGATTAGTTAAGAAAGTTACGGCAGCAGCTATGGCATCCGCAATGGCACTTTCACTGGCAGCATGCGGCGGCACAAGTACCGCTACAACAGCAGCAGCTACAGAGGCGGCTAAGGAAACTGAGGCAGCAAGTGAAACAGCGACCGAGGCGGCCAAGGAAGCAGCAGAAACTGCAGCACAGGCAGCTGGAACAACAGATGTTGCGGATAAAAAAGTGGGCATCAGCATTTATAAATTCGATGATAACTTCATGACTCTGTATAGACAGGAACTGCAGCGTTACCTGACTGAAGAGTTAGGTTTTAAGCCAGAGAATGTAGTTATTCAGGATGGTAAGGGTGATCAGGCAGAACAGACCAACCAGATTAACAACTTTATCACCCAGAAGTATGATGTCCTGATCCTGAACCTGGTACAGGCTTCTTCCGCGCCAGAGATTACAGATCTTTGTAAAGATGCAGGAATCCCTGTTGTTTACATTAACCGTGAGCCAGACGAGGCAGAAGAGCAAAGATGGGTTGACGAAAAGATCAACGCTACATACGTAGGCTGTGACGCAAGACAGTCCGGTACCTATCAGGGCGAAGAAATTTTAGAGACAGAGACCAAGGGCGATATCAATGGTGATGGAAAAGTTTCCTACATCATGATCCAGGGCGACCCTGAGAATGTAGATGCTCAGTACAGAACGGAATTCTCCGTTAAGGCATTAACAGATGCTGGTGTAGAAGTAGAAGAGTTGTTAAAGCAGCGTGGTGACTGGGATCAGGCTAAGGCTCAGCAGATCGCACAGGATGCTTTAAATCAGTATGGTGATCAGATCGAAGTTATTTTCTGCAACAACGATGCAATGGCACTGGGTGCATTACAGGCGATCGAAGCAGCAGAACGTAAGGTAAATGAAGATATCTACTTAGTAGGTGTAGATGCTCTGACCGAAGCAGTTCAGAACGTTATCGATGGCAAACAGACTGGTACTGTATTTAACGATCACTTCTCACAGGCTAAGGCAGCAGCAGACGCAGCTGTTCAGTTCATCAGCGGCGAAGAAGTTGATGCTAAGATCCCTGTAGACTACATCAAGGTTACTAACGCAAACGCACAGGAAATCCTTGATAAGTTAAAATAAGTTACAGTTAACTGACTATTTATCGGGTGTGCGGGTCATTCCTTCACACCCGATTTTTAAACAGATGTGCTTATAGAGGCACAAAAAAGCGTCACAGGAATTGAAAGGAGTAACGGGATGGCAGAGCAGTACAGACTGGAAATGATAGGAGTCAGTAAAAGTTTCCCCAACGTAAAGGCACTGGATGGGATCAACTTAAGAGTACGCCCCGGAACCGTTCATGCGCTGATGGGGGAAAACGGTGCCGGAAAATCAACTCTTATGAAGTGTCTTTTCGGCATTTACAAGATGGATAAAGGACAGATCATTATTGATGGTGAAAAAGTGGAGATAAGTAATCCGGATGATGCACTGCGCAAAGGTCTGGCGATGGTTCATCAGGAACTTCAGCCGGTACCGGATCGCTCCATTGCAGAGAATATGTATCTGGGAAGATATCCTATGAAAAGTATTGGCCCGCTGAAAATGGTGGATCACAAAGTCATGAACAGCGAAGCTGAGAAATGGTTAAAAGATGTAAGGATGGATTTTGATCCTAAAGCAAAGCTGGGAACATTGTCGATCGGACAGATGCAGTCGGTAGAGATTGCAAAGGCAGTCAGTCAGCACGCAAGGCTTGTGATCTTAGATGAACCTACCTCCTCATTGACTGATAATGAAGTAGAGGCACTGTTTAGAATCGTCCGAGATTTGAAATCCAGAGGTGTTTCTATGATATATATCAGTCACAAGATGGCTGAGATCCGTCAGATTGCAGATGATATTACCATTATGCGAGACGGTACATATGTAGGATCCTGGGAAGTAAAGGATATTTCAGATGATGAGATCGTAAAACAGATGGTTGGACGGGAGCTGACCAATGTATACCCGCCTAAGGGAGATTACAGGACAGAGGAGACTGTTTTGAAGGTAGAACATCTGTGCAGTATCCATGAACGTTCTTTCCAGGATTGCTCCTTTGAATTAAAAAGAGGCGAGATTTTGGGATTCGGCGGTCTGGTAGGAGCGCAGAGAACCGAACTGATGGAAGCGGTTTTTGGCATGAGACATATTGCCGGCGGTGCAGTAGAAGTCCTTGGGAAAAAAGTAAATATCAGAAGGCCGGAGGATGCTATTGCCAATTCTATGGGCATGATCACAGAGAATCGCCGCGGAACCGGGATTTTAGGCTGTTTAAGTATCAATGATAACACAGCGATCGCTTCTTACAAGAACTATACAATCAGCGGAGTGATCGATCAGAAAAAAGTAGATGCAGTTGTTAAGGACAGTATACGGAAACTGAATATAAAAACACCCAGCGGAAAAACACTGATCCGAAATCTTTCTGGAGGTAACCAGCAAAAGGTTATCATTGCCCGCTGGCTGGCCAATAATCCGGACATCCTGATCATGGATGAACCTACAAGAGGTATTGATGTAGGTGCCAAATACGAGATCTATCAGATTATGATCGATCTGGTAAAACAGGGCAAGTCCATTATCATGATCTCTTCTGAAATGCCGGAGCTGATTGGTATGTCCAACCGTATCATCGTAATGTGCAACGGACATATCACCGGTGAAGTAGAAGGGGAAGAAGCAACCCAGGAGAGAATTATGTCCTTTGCGACACGGTTTGATCTTCAGGGAAAATCAACTACAGAGTCCAAGCAGGAGGATTAAGCCATGACATCGAAAAAATTTAATTTAAAGGATTTCCTTATCAATAATGGAATCATAGTCGTTCTGATATTATTAGCAATTTACACCGGTATCATGCAGCCAACATTTGTATCCGGTTCTAACTTAAAAAACATTGCGCTTAACGTTGCACCGCGTTTTATCATCGCCTGCGGCGTATCCGGGTGTCTGATCACAAAGGGTACCGATCTTTCCGCAGGACGTATGGTGGGGTTGTCTGCCTGCCTGGCCGGTACTTTGCTTCAGAAGGCCGATTACAGCGGTAAGTTTTTCCCGAATATGCCGTTTTATGGCATTTGGTGGGTAGCTGTTGTACTTCTTATTTGTGTTGTTGTATGTGCTGTTTTTGGTGCTATCAATGGCGTTGTAGTTTCTTATCTGCAGGTTCCTGCGTTCATCGGAACCTTAGGTATGCAGTTGATCGTATATGGTGTCTGCCTGGTTTACACGAATGCGACACCGATTGGTGGTTACCGCGCAGCTTACACAGAGGTTGCAAAGGGGCAGTTATTTGGATTTATCCCTTATCTGTTCTTGATCGCTCTGGCGATTGGTCTTGTGATGTGGTTCGTTTATAACAAGACACCTCATGGCAAATATATGTACGCCATCGGCGGAAACGAACAGGCAGCAGAGGTTTCTGGTGTTAATACTAAGAAGACAAAGATTATCATCTATATTACAGCAGCAGCTTGCTACGCACTGGCTGGTTTCCTGGTAGGCGCTAAATCCGGCGGTTCTTCCGTAAACATGGGTAACGGCTGGGAGTTGGAAGCAATCGCAGCCTGCACCATCGGTGGTGTATCTGTAAATGGTGGTATCGGCCGTATCTCCGGTGTCCTCATCGGCGTTCTGGTATTCGAGATCTTAAAGACCTGTTTACAGTATCTGGGTGTTGATACAAACTATCAGTACATTGCGCAGGGTATCGTTATCGTAGTTGCGATCGCTCTGGATATCAGAAAATATATTGCCAAAAAGTAATACAAAAAAGTTTTGATCTTAACCTTTTGACAGGTGGCTGTTGTGGTACTTGCCGGAGAATGTAACATCTTCTCCAAACCATGCAGGTGGGATAAAAGCGTTTGCTTCCTCTTCGCTGGTAAATTCTACCTCAGCAATGACAAGGCCCTTATAATGGCCTTCAAAGACGTCTAATTCGATAATAAGACGATCACTTGCCGGAACTGGAATCATGTAGCGTTTTTTTGTGAGTATGATGCCGTCTGCCTTGGAAAGCAGATGTTCATAGGCCTCTTTATTTAGTGGAAGATTATATTCTTCTCTGGATAAGAGGCCTTTTCCTTTGTAAGTAAGATAGTAGTCATCATTGTCTCTGCGGACACGTACTACCGGATCGGTATTCAAATAGGCCTGTTCAATCTGCCTGCATGGAAAAGACATATATTCATGGGGTATTTGTTTGATCAGAAATTTTCTTTCGATTTCCATATAGGGTGTTCCTTTCTGCTTGTGTGCTTTTTTAACAATATTTTGTACATTTTGGCATACACTATCATATCATTTATCTCTTTTCAGAAAAAGGGAAAAATGATAAAATGGATAGAGTTTTAACAGGTTACTGTACATGCAACGCATGAACGGTAATCTTAATAGGACTACACATGAGGGGTCAGGGCGCATTTGCCCCAACATCATTGCATAAAGGGAGAATTCAAAATGTCAAAAGTTTTTGCATTTCTTGCAGATGGACTGGAAGAAGTAGAATGTCTTGCAGTAGTAGATGTTCTTCGCCGTGCCGGAGCAGAAGTAACACTGGTATCAGTAACAGGAAACCGTGAGATCACAGGTTCTCATCATATTCATTTTCAGGCAGATGCTCTTTTTGATGAAAAGGCAGCAGAAGAGGCAGATGTATTGTTCCTTCCGGGAGGTATGCCGGGAACTAATACGTTAAAAGCTCATGAGGGTCTGAAAAATGCTATCTGCAAGGCTAATAAGGAAGGACGGCGCATTGCAGCTATCTGTGCTGCTCCAAGCATCCTTGGGGAAATGGGACTGCTAAAGGGAAGGACGGCTACCTGTTATCCGGGATTTGAGGACAAGTTAGATGGTGTTTCTTATACCCGTCAGGGCGTGATCACAGACGGGAATATCACCACGGCAAGAGGACTGGGATATGCATTAGATCTGGGCATTGAGTTGATCCGTCTTCTTATGGGACCACAGCATGCACAGATGGTAAAAGATTCTATTCAGTATGATCAGGTATAAAAGCTGAAAGCTGATAGACAGCATGCTGGTGGTATATCTGGCAAAAAGGAAAGGCAGTACACGATGGAGATGTTGTGTGCTGCCTTTTCCTTATTTACTAAGCGTGTTTTTACATGGAGATCCATCCAAATGCATTTGCAACAGAGCTGATCAGGATAATGGCTGCAAAAACAGGGCACAGGTACTGGATCATAAAATAGAAGATTTTCTTTCTGCGGAATGGTTTCCCCTCTAAAGTAACTTCCTCTTCAATCTTTTTTACACCAATGACTCTGGAGACCAGAATACAGGTGGAAATGGCCGCAATAGGCATCATCACAGAGTTGGTAAGGAAATCAAAGAAATCCAGAAACTGCATGCCGATGATGGTGACATCTGAAAGAGGTCCATATCCAAGGCAGGAAAGAGTGCCAAGAGAAAGCATGATCATAGCCATAACGATGGTGGATTTCCTGCGGCTCCAGTACAGCTCGTCTTCAAAGGTAGAAACAGCACTTTCTGACAGAGCGATGGAACTGGTCATTGCTGCAAATAATACCAGTAAAAAGAACAGGATGCCGATACCGGTTCCCAGTCCCATGTTTGCAAATACCTTCGGAATGGTAATAAACATCAGTGCAGGGCCGGCTTTTAAAGTATTTGGATCACCGCCGGAGAAGGCAAATACAGCAGGGATGATCATAAGACCGGACATAATGGCAATAGCTGTATCAAAAAGCTCCACATTCTGGGTGGAATCCTCAATGGACATATCCTTTAACATGTAGGAGCCGAATGTTACCAGGATACCCATGGCAATAGACAGAGAATAGAACATCTGTCCCATGGCGGATACAACAGTCATCCAGGAAAAAGTTGCCAGATTCGGGACCAGGAAGTATTTAACACCTTCCAACGCCCTGGGGCGGGTTACGGAATAAATGGCAATAATTACAGAAAGAACCACCAGAACCGGCATCATAAACTTGGAAACACGTTCAATACCGTTTTGGACACCTGCATAAATGATCCCCAAAGTACAGAGAGTGAAAACGATGAAACAGATCTCTGTAGAAAAACCGTTGGAAATAAAAGAGGAAAAATAGGTATCAGAAGCTAGGGTCTGTGCCTGTCCGCTAAGATATTCAATAAGGTATTTGATAACCCAGCCGCCGATGACGGAGTAGTAGGGAACAATAAGAATGGGAATAATAGCATTGATCCAGCCGCCAAAAGAAAGCCATTTAGACGTTCCGAAATTCTGGTAGGCACCAACCGGACTTTTCTTGGTCATGCGCCCCAATGATGTTTCGGCCATGATCATAGTGTAACCGAAGGTAAGAGCCAGAATGATATAGATTAGTAAAAAAATTCCACCGCCATATTTGGCAGCCAGATAGGGAAAACGCCAGATATTGCCAAGTCCTACGGAAGCCCCCGCCGCAGACAGAACAAATCCTAACTTTCCTGAGAATGTACTTCGTTTGTTTTTGCTCATGTGATTTAACCCCTTTATTCTAAAAAATTGATCTCGTTATATCCAGGTTAGTTTACCATAAGAGGGGATAAAAAGCAAACCTTACTGCTTGACGTCGTTGACTGGGGCTCATATAATGATGTTATAACTAAATTAAAGAATCGTCCGCTTGGAGTCTTATTATGAAATCAGGCACAGAGAGACTCTCGACGAACACAGAATCATAAGGAGGGCTTATGGAATATCCAAATAAAGATCAAAGATGGGTTTTTCATGAAAAAACAAAAGCGCAAGAGACAGCACCGGGAGTAGTGCGCCGAATTTTAGCATATTGTGATCGTGTTATGTGTGTGGAGAATACCTTTAAAAAAGGATCTATTGGTGCGATGCATAACCATCCCCATACCCAGATTACTTATGTAGCATCCGGCAGGTTTGAATTTACCATTGACGGAGAAGTGCATACGGTTACCGCAGGAGATACGCTGCTGAAACAGGACGGAGTAATGCATGGATGTACCTGTCTTGAGGATGGTATTTTAATTGATATATTCACTCCTATGCGGGAAGACTTTCTGTAACGGATTTAAATAAATAAAAGTGAATAAAAAAGCGAATTTATGAAAGTTATAAAAAATACTGGTCTTTTTTTGACCTTCATGCTATAATGCTAAATTGAAGTGTAGCGCCCTCATGGATATGGGCGAATTACATATATTTTCAAGGAGGAACCCGTAGAAATGAGTTTACAGGTAGAAAAATTAGAGAAGAATATGGCGAAACTGACGGTAGAAGTCAGTGCTGAGGATTTTAAGGCTGCGATCAAGAAAGCGTTTAACAAGAATAAGAACCGCTTCTCCATTCCAGGCTTCCGTAAAGGAAAAGCTCCTCAGGCTATGATTGAAAAGATGTATGGCGAAGGCGTATTCTATGAGGATGCAGCTGATGAGGCGATTAACGCTACCTACGCTGATGCTATGAAAGAAAGTGGACTGGAGATTGTTTCCAGACCAGAAGTTACCATTGAAAAGATTGGTAAGGATGAGCCATTTGTATATAGTGCATTAGTAGCAGTTAAGCCGGAAGTTACTTTAGGCCAGTATAAGGGTGTAGAAGTAGAGAAGACTGACGCTTCTGTAAGCGCAGAGGATGTTGAAGCTGAGTTAAAGAAGGTTCAGGAACAGAACGCAAGACTGCTGACCATTGAAGACCGTGGAGTAGAAGATGGTGACCAGACCGTGATCGACTTTGAAGGATTTGTAGATGGCAAGGGATTTGAGGGCGGAAAGGCTGAGGACTATCCGTTAACCATCGGTTCTCATTCCTTTATCGATACCTTTGAAGAGCAGTTGATCGGTAAGAAGATCGGTGAAGAGTGCGAAGTAAACGTAACCTTCCCAACTGAGTATCACGCAGCAGATCTGGCTGGAAAGCCAGCTACCTTCAAGGTAACTGTTAAGGAGATTAAGGTAAAAGAACTTCCGGAGTTAAATGATGAGTTCGCATCTGAGGTTTCTGAATTCGATACATTAGATGAGTACAAGAAGGACGTTGAAAAGAAGTTAGCTGAGAAAAAAGAAATCGAAGCAAACTCCAAGAATGAAGACGCTGTAGTTGCTAAAGTAGTTGAGAATGCAACCATGGAAATCCCGGACAAGATGATTGACGCTCAGGCTGAGAATATGGTTCAGGACATGGCACGCCGTATGCAGAGCCAGGGACTTTCTCTGGACATGTACTTAAAGTACACCGGTATGACTGTAGAGCAGATGAAGGAACAGGCTCGTCCGGATGCTGAGAAGAGAATCCGCACCAGACTGGTTCTGGAAGCAGTTGCTAAGGCTGAGAACATCCAGATTTCTGATGAGAAGGTTGACGAAGAAGTAGCTAAGATGGCTGAAACTTACAAGATGGAAGTTGAAAAGTTAAAGAGCTACATGAGCGAAAGCGATGTTAAGCAGATGAAAGAAGACTTAGCTGTACAGCAGGCAGTTGATTTATTAGTAGCAGAAGCTAAGTTAGCTTAATCAATTAAAAGAATCGTACGAAAGAGGCCGGGGGGATTCTCTGCTGAGAGTCTCCTTGGTTTTGTATATTAAACGTATATCTGGGGAAAATTCCCATTCAATCACAGAAAGATTCCGAGAGAACATAAAGATTATAACGGAGGATGGTTATATGAGTTTAGTGCCTTATGTCATTGAGCAGACAAGCCGCGGCGAGCGCTCTTATGATATTTATTCCAGACTTCTTAAGGAAAGGATTATTTTTCTGGGAGAAGAGGTCAATGACACTTCCGCAAGTATCATTGTAGCACAGTTACTGTTCCTGGAAGCA
This sequence comes from bacterium, assembly GCA_963621525.1. Taxonomy (GTDB): domain Bacteria; phylum Bacillota; class Clostridia; order Lachnospirales; family Lachnospiraceae; genus Enterocloster. The sequence continues at coordinate 19,475 of CAVFER010000019.1, forward strand.
GAGGATCCTTCTAAGGATATCCATCTGTATATCAACAGCCCGGGCGGTTCTGTATCTGCAGGTTTTGCTATTTATGATACCATGAACTACATCAAGTGCGATGTGTCCACGATCTGTATTGGTATGGCAGCAAGTATGGGCGCTTTCCTGCTTTCCGGAGGAACCAAGGGAAAACGTTTTGCACTGCCCAACTCTGAAATTATGATCCATCAGCCTTCCGGCGGCGCCAGAGGACAGGCTACAGAGATTCAGATTGTTGCAGAAAACATTTTAAAGACCAAGAAGAAATTAAATGAGATTCTTGCTGCCAATACAGGCAGAAGTTATGAAGAAATTGCCCGTGATACAGAGCGTGATAACTACATGACTGCACAAGAGGCAAAAGAATATGGTCTGATCGACGAAATCCTTGCACATCACTGATCCTGAAAGAACATATTGCAGGGATATATGGATTTGGAGTAACTACTCAGCAGGTCTGCACAGTTGTTGTACTGACTGTAAAATAACATAGATTATGAAGAGGCTGATAGTTGCGATTCGGATATGAAAGGTTAGGTGCGGTATAGTATGCCAATTAGACCAGATGATACGATCCGTTGCTCCTTTTGCGGAAGGACGCAGGATCAGGTTAGAAAAATGATTGCCGGTTCTGGTAATCATAATGTGTTTATCTGCGATGAATGCATTGAATTGTGTTCTGAGATTTTAGAAGAAGAGTTAGGAAAGTTGGAAGAGGAAGACATAGAAGAAGAACCTCTTTTTAACGATATCCATCTGTTAAAACCAAAGGAGATCAAGGCGTTTTTAGATGAATATGTAATCGGCCAGGACGATGCGAAGAAAGTGTTGTCTGTAGCTGTTTACAATCATTATAAGAGAGTTACATCCTGCCAGCATGTGGATGTGGATGTACAAAAAAGCAATATCCTGATGATCGGACCTACAGGTTCCGGTAAAACCTATCTGGCACAGACTATGGCAAAGATATTAAACGTTCCTTTTGCTATTGCTGATGCTACCTCCCTTACAGAGGCAGGTTATGTAGGTGAAGACGTGGAAAATATCCTGTTAAAGCTGATTCAGGCTGCAGATTATGATATTGAACGGGCTGAATACGGTATCATCTATATTGATGAGATCGATAAGATCACCAAGAAATCAGAAAATGTTTCTATTACGAGAGACGTTTCCGGTGAAGGTGTGCAGCAGGCCCTTCTTAAGATATTAGAGGGAACCGTTGCAAGCGTTCCGCCTCAGGGAGGAAGAAAGCATCCTCACCAAGAGCTGCTACAGATCGATACTACTAATATCCTGTTTATCTGCGGTGGCGCTTTTGACGGATTGGAAAAGATTGTAGAGCAACGTATGAGCACAGGCTCTATCGGTTTTAACGCAGAAGTGGTAAATCGCAATGAAATGGCTATTGATGAACTTTTACGGAAGGTAGAACCAAGAGATCTTACCAAGTTTGGCCTGATTCCTGAGTTTATCGGCCGTGTTCCGGTTATGGTATCCTTAGAGCAGCTTACAAAGGAAGCAATGGTAAGGATCCTTTCTGAACCGAAGAATGCCCTTACCAAGCAGTACAAAAAACTGTTTGAACTGGACAATGTAAAGCTTGAATTTACATCAGAAGCTTTGGATGAAGTGGCGAGTCTGGCAGTAAAGAGAAAAATCGGTGCCAGGGGGCTGCGTTCTATCCTGGAAAATGCTATGATGGATTTGATGTATGAGATTCCGTCTGATGATACGGTAGGTATCTGTACTATTACAAAAGATGTGATCAATAAGACAGGTGAGCCGGAACTGGTATATCGTGATGCAGCTCCGACAACTGCCCGTAAATCTGCTGCAGACAGAATTCGGGGTGGTAAAAAAGGAGAGATCGCCTAATACAGATAATAAGGGGGCTGTCGTGAAGTAGTCTTATTTTGCGGCATGCCCTCTTTTGACATATTGAAAGGTGCATAAGATAGAATGGAAGAACAAGTAATTGTGATGCCCACCGTGGCCTTGCGGGGAATGACGATCCTGCCTGGGATGGTGCAGCATTTTGATGTGAGCAGGAAGAAATCCATAGCAGCGGTAGAAAAAGCTATGTTAGGGGATCAGAAACTGTTTTTAATCAGTCAAAAGCATCCGGAAGTGCCGGATCCGAATCTGGATGATCTGTACCAGATTGGTACAGTGGCTGTAGTGAAGCAGCTGGTAAAGCTTCCCTCTAAGAGCGTCCGTGTTCTTGTAGAAGGACTGAATAAGGCAGAACTTCTCTGCTTTGATACGGAAGAGCCGTATCTTATGGGTGAGATCGGTCTTTTAGAGGAAGAGGAGGAGGATATAGAACCTCTTGCCAGAGAAGCGATGCTTCGCATTTTAAAAGATAAACTGGAAGAATATGGGACTGTGAATCAGAGAATAGCCAAGGAGACCCTTCCGGCGCTGCTGCTTATTGGTGATCTGAAAGAAATGTTAAAGCAGATTCCAATCCAGATGCCGTGGGATTATACCGTATGCCAGACAATCCTGGAATGTACCACCATGTCCGGTAAATATGAGGCAGTTCTTCAGACTCTCATGACAGAAATGGAAGTTTACCGCATTAAAAAGGATTTTCAGGAGAAAGTAAAAGCAGACATTGACCAGAATCAGAAGGAGTATATTCTGCGGGAACAGATGAAGATCATCCGGCAGGAGTTAGGGGAAGATAACCCGCTATCTGATGCCGATGAATATCAGAAGAAGACGGAAGAGTTAAAGGCAGATAAAGAGGTAAAAGAAAAGCTGTTAAAAGAGATCGGCCGTTTCCGCACCATGCCTGCCGGAAGTCAGGAATCCAATGTGCTGCGTACTTACATAGAGACTCTTCTGGAACTGCCATGGAAAAATGTTTCCAGAGATAATGAAGATATACGCCATGCAGAAAGGATTTTAAATGAGGATCATTATGGTCTGGAAAAGGTAAAAGAGCGTATTTTAGAGTATCTTGCAGTGCGTTCACTTACAAAGAAGGGCACTAGCCCGATCATTTGCCTGGTGGGCCCGCCGGGAACAGGAAAGACCTCTATTGCAAGATCCGTTGCAAAGGCATTAAATAAAAAATACGTACGCATCAGCCTTGGCGGCGTCCGTGATGAGGCAGAGATCCGTGGCCACAGAAAGACCTATGTAGGTGCTATGCCGGGGCGTCTGGTAGACGGATTAAGACAGGCGGGTGTTGCCAATCCCCTGATGCTCCTTGATGAGATTGATAAAGTAAGCAGTGATTATAAGGGAGATACTTCTTCCGCGCTGTTAGAAGTATTAGACGGAGAACAGAATGTGAAGTTCCGCGACCACTATGTAGAGGTTCCTGTAGATCTTTCTCATGTACTGTTTATTGCCACTGCTAACACCACACAGACCATACCGGGACCATTATTAGACCGTATGGAACTGATCGAGGTCAACAGCTATACGGAAAATGAGAAATTCCACATTGCAAAGGATTATCTGGTAGGTAAGCAGGTGGAACGCAATGGTCTTACGCCACAGCAGATCGTATTTTCTGACAAGAGCCTGGAAAAGATCATCCATAATTATACCAGAGAAGCCGGTGTGCGTAATTTAGAGCGCCGGATCGGGGATGTGTGCCGCAAGGCGGCCAGAAAGTATCTGGAAAAGAAAGAGGGCCCGATCCGCATCAATGAGGGAAATCTGGAGAAATATCTTGGTAAGGAAAGAGTTTCTTTTGAAGATGCCAATGAAGAGAATGAAGTTGGTATTGTAAGAGGACTGGCATGGACCAGCGTAGGTGGAGATACCTTACAGATCGAGGTAAATGTAATGCCCGGAAAGGGGAATCTCCTTATGACCGGCCAGATGGGAGATGTAATGAAGGAATCTGCTCAGATCGCATTAACCTTTGTGCGTTCCGTCTGCCCGGATTACAAGGTTGCAGATGAATACTTTGAAAAGCATGACCTGCATATCCATATTCCGGAAGGTGCTGTACCGAAGGATGGTCCGTCTGCAGGTATTACCATGGCTACTGCTATGCTGTCTGCTGTTACCGGACACAAGGTAAAAGCAGAGATTGCCATGACCGGTGAGATCACCTTACGTGGAAGAGTACTCCCTATCGGTGGTCTGAAAGAAAAGATACTGGCAGCCAGAATGGCCCATATGAAAAAGGTTCTGGTTCCAGATAAGAACCGGCCGGATATGGCAGAACTGTCTAAAGAGATCACAAAGGGTCTTGAGATCGTTTATGTAAAGACTATGGATGAAGTAATAAAGGAGGCGTTTGTATGATCATCAGAGATGTAAATCTGGAAACGGTCTGCGGTGTTACCAGCAAACTTCCGGACAATACACTGCCGGAGTTCGCTTTTGCCGGAAAATCAAATGTGGGCAAATCCTCTTTAATCAATGCCCTGATGAACCGGAAAGCCTACGCAAGGACTTCTTCCCAGCCCGGAAAGACACAGACCATCAACTTTTACAATATCAATAAGGAATTGTATTATGTAGATCTTCCGGGATATGGCTATGCCAAGGTTTCTTTGGAAGCCAAGGAAAAATGGGGCAAGATGATCGAACGGTATCTTAGAAATTCTGCTATGTTAAAAATGGTATTTCTTTTAATTGATATCCGTCATGAACCCTCTGCCAATGACAAGATGATGTACGACTGGATCATCTACAATGGCTATCATCCGGTGATCATTGCCACAAAACTGGACAAGATCAACCGAAGCCAGATCCAGAAAAATGTAAAGATTGTCCGTCAGGGCCTGGGAATGGAAAAAGGCGGAATCATCATTCCGTTTTCCGCTGAAACAAAACAGGGAAGAGAAGAAATCTGGAAGCTGATCGAGGACACGATGGCAGATAAAAATGCAACTGTAGAAGCAGAAGAGAATGTGCCGGAGCAGGAAAATTAAATAGGAGAATTGCGAGAGTGCAAAGCACGGTCTGAGTTTTTTCACCAGATCGCGCTTTTTGTTGCCATGCATATCGAGGAGGCGCCAGTGGCGCGTCCGCTGATTTATTATACAGGATCTTCATCGTATCGTTACAGCAGCGATGATGCATTGTTGGTAATTTAAGATAAAAGTGTATGCATTACATGAGAATAAATCGCCTGACTTTTGCGTCTCCAGGCATCACATACAGCTTCTGCCTGTTCTTTGTCAGGAACGGAAAGGTCCAGACCAATCAGGACGGCTTTGTTTTCACGCACTTCGCAGTGGACGATGTAGTCCTGGTTGGTGCTTTTGTAAAAGTCAGCGGTAGTGCCGACCTCTTCCCGCAGACGGAATTTGTTTTCTTTTAAATACTCATCCATATCGCTGATGATGGTAGGAGAAATATTCTTTACGAAAAAGTTTAAGGTTTCTTCGCCTTCTTTTGTAATGTCATAGCGGGTGCTGGAATGACTGGCTTCTTTATGGATCAGTCCGGCGTCTTCTAGTTCGTTTAAAGCCTGCTGCAGTGTGAAATAGGTGGTATAGTCGTGTTCTGTAAAAAAACTGGTAAGCTGGGCATTGGTAAGGGGGAAATTCACCTGCTTTAACAGATACAGGTTCATCAGTTTATATAAGGTCATAGGTTCTGTAAGCATTATTTCACACTCCATTAAAAGATTTCCAAATATTCTTATTTATCATAACAAGTTTGCTGCTCTAAATCAAGACAGATTTCACTTTTAAAACAGAAGGAATTGTGATATCATAAGAAAGAAACTTATGACAAAGATACAGGTGGTAGTATATGAGAGAACGGATCAACCGCCTGGCTCGCGGAATTGTTGACAGCAGCGTGCCAGAGCTGGTGATAAAGCCAGAAAGGATTGAAGGGATCCTTTCGCCGGGAGAGTCCGTGCGGGGAGAGTTTTCTGTTCAAAGCGGGAATGACCTGTATATTAAAGGACTGGTTTATACCGGAAATAAGAGGATAAAAGTTGAAAATGAGGCCTTTGGAGGTCTTCGTAATCACATTGTATATGAGATCGATACCCGCTATTTAGAGGATGGAGATACGATAAAGGGATCTTTTTACCTGGTCACAAACGGAGGCGAGAAAGAGATTCCTTATTCTTTGCGCATACAGACAGGACACAGGACAGAAACGCTGGAAGGCTTAAAGACCCCCAGAGATTTTGCTGCTTTAGCAAAGAAAAACTGGGACTTGGCACTGCGCCTGTTTGAATATCAGGATTTTACAGATGCACCGTTTATGCAGCATGTACAGATCCGGACTATTTATGAGGGATTAAAAGGAAGACATGGGCGAAATAACCTGTTGGAGGAATTTTTAGTTGCTCTTCATGTTAAAGAGCCGGTTTCCTTAAAGGCAGATGTATCAGGGTGTGTGATTAATGCCCCGCAAACTATAGCAGAAGATGTGCTATGTCTGACTGCCAGCGGATGGGGATATGCAGAGGCTCAGATAGAAGCAGACGGAAAATTTCTTTCTATTGAGAGAAATGCTGTGACCACCCGTGAGTTTGACCAGGATAAATGCCAGATCCATTACCAGATCTCTCCTGAATATCTTCACGGAGGAAAAAATTTCGGGTCAATCCGTATTAAAACTCTGCGTCAGGAGTTTGTACTTCCTATAGAAGTGGTGAAAAAGAGTATTCGGGATGCAGATAACAGAGAAAAGAAAAATGTGGATAACAGATCTGCATATGAATATATAAATATGCTTCTTTGTCAGGAATTTGTCGTGGAAGCAGATCCGGAAATAAACAGCACTCTGATGAAAAAAGCAGAAACTCTGCGTGCCAGGTATCCGGAAGATGTAAGGGTGCGCCTTTGGAGGGCAGACCAACTTTGGAAAAATGGCAGAAAAGAGGCAGTAGTTTCTGCTCTTGCAGAAGTAAGAGATACTGTTTTAAAATGCCGGGATATAGAGCCTGAACTTTATTGCTATTACCGGTATCTGGAGCTTTTAAATGAACCCGCAGAGGATAAAAGCGCCGGCCTGTCCCGTTATATACGAAAGCTTCTTTCAGAAACCAGACGGACAGACGGGGCTTTGCTCCATTTATTAATAAAAACCGACAGAACCTGCCTTCAAAATCCCTTAGAGTTGTATGAACAGATGCGTTCCATGTTCGGGCGTGGCTGCAGAAGCCCGTTTTTATACGGAGAAGCCTGCAGGCTTTTAAACCGATATCCGGATCTGTTTGTAAAAATGGGAGATTTTGAGATACAGATTTTATTAAACGGATTAAAAAACAGCTGGTTAAGCAAAGAGATTGCTTTAATGGCAGCTGTATTTCTTTCCAATATAAAATATTATCACAGATTATTAGAACGCCTGACAGTCAGTCTGTATAAGTCTTATCCGGAAATGAAGGTATTAGAGGCTTTATGCAGTCTGCTGATTCGGGGAGACCGCACAGACAGTGCATCCTTTGTCTGGTATGAAAAAGCCATGAAGGCCCATATCAATATTACGCGGTTATATGAATATTTTTTGTATTCCCTTCCGGAAGACTACGGACATGCTCTTCCAAAAGAAGTGCTGCTGTATTTCTCTTATGACAAGTCTTTAGATCAGACAAGACGCAGTGTTCTTTACAAGAACATTTTACAATATGTAAATCCATCTTCTGAAATCTACCAGACCTATGTTCGGGAGATGGAGCAGTTTGCTATGGAGCAGTTGTTTGCCGGAAGGATGAACGGTGATCTGGCTGTTATTTATGAGCATATGCTGTATAAAGATATGATTGATGAAAAGACAGCATCCATCCTTCCGAAAGTTTTGTGCTGCAGCCGCGTGAAATGTGAAAATAATCGTATGAAATACGTGGTGGTGCGCTGTGAGGAACTGTGTGAGGAAGAAACATTTCTGCTTGAAAATGGAGAAGCCTATGTGCCGGTGGTTTCTAAGAATACAGTGTTGTTTTTCCAGGATGTCTATGGAGGCCGTTATTTAAATGTCAGTTATAGGCGCCTTCCGGCCATGGATCAAAAAGAACTGCTGGATCAGTGCTATAAAGTATATCCGGATCATCCGATCCTAAAGCTTCGTGCCTGTGAGACAGTGGTGAAAAAGGGCGTTGAGACAGAAAAAGAGGTACTTCTTTTAGAGGATACTTTAAGTCAATTAAAATTAAATCCTGTATATGAGAAAAAACTTCTTGGTCTTGTGACGGATTATTACTGCGAAAAAGCGGATTCTGATACAGATCAGGGAGAAGGACGATGTACTTTCTTTATGCAGATGGACAAATCGGTTCTGGATAATCAGACCAGAACAAAGATATGCGAAATATTGATCCGCTGTAATTACTTAAGAGAAGCTTACAGCATGTTGGTAGATTACAAGCTGGAAGATATTGATCCGAAAAAACGATTGGATCTATGTACACGTATGATCCTGCAGCAACTGTTTGACCAGGATGAACATCTTTTGTATCTGGCTGAAAAAGTGTTTGAAACCGGAAAGGCAGACAGTGTGATCTTGGATTATCTGTGTGAACATTACAATGGAAGCACATCACGGATGTATGAGATCCTGATCCAGGCAGTAGGGGCTCATGTGGAGACCTATGATCTGGAAGAACGCCTGCTGGCCCAGATGCTGTTTACAGGCAGCTGCACCCGGATCGATTCTGTTTTTGACCTTTATATGAAGCGGAAACAGACTAGAGAAAGCGTGGTCAAGGCTTATTTCACACAGAAATGTATTCAGTATTTTCTGGAGGAAAAGGAGATCGACCAGGCTGTCTTCGGATATCTGAAAAATGCAGTTAATGCCAGCATGAATAAAGAAAAATTACCTACGATCTGCCTTCTGGCTCTTACCCGGTATTACGGGGAACAGGCACAACAGAATATATCTGAAGATGAGAAAAAGCAGCTTCAGATGATGCTTGACCTTCTGTTAGAGGGCGGTATGGTTTTTCCATATATGCAACAGCTGGCAGGTCTTGTTTCTGTTCCGGAAGACATTATGGATAAGACCATGATCGAATACCGGGGAGATAAAAACAGACAGCCGTGGATCGAAATGCGGATCCGTCCTCAGGAAGAGTATTTTACCAGAGAAGAGATGCACCGGGTCTACCAGGGCATTTACATAAAAGAAATGACACTGTTTAAGGGAGAGACTCTGGAATATCAGATTTATGAACGAAAAGCCGCAGGGACTGTCCTTGTAAAAGAGGATCGCGCTGTCTGCAAGTTGCAGACAGAGGTCAAAGAAGGCAGCCGTTTTGCTTGTTTAAACAAGATGTCAGAGGCACTGGATAAGCAGGATTCAGAGGGACTTTTAGAAGCGATGGAAGACTACGTAAAGAAGTCTATGACCTTAGGGATTTTATTTCCGGTGAAATAAGCGTACCTTTAGATTAAGAATGATAGAAATGCATGAAAATGTACGAAATACAACGGAGGAAACGAACAGATGGAAGGACTTGTGATAGGGTTGGATCTGAATGATGATTATTCCCAGATCAGCTGCAATGAAAAAGAAAAGTCCTGGACAGTTCCCACGGTGATATGCCGCAGAAAAGAAAAAGAGACCTGGCTTATAGGGGAAGAAGCCTATGCAGCCACTCTTTTAGGAGAGGGAGTCATTGTAGATAAGCTGTTGAAGATAGTCCGCAAAGATGGTACCTCTACCATAGGAGGTATCTGCTATACAGGAACGGACCTTTTAAAGATATTTTTAAAGAAAATGCTGGAGTATCCTATTAAGGAATTCCATACAGATGAGGTGGCACAGCTTGTGATCACCATGCATAAAACAGACGCAAGAGTGACGGACTGTCTGATGTACTGTGCAGATTATATGAATATTCCCAGGGACCGGGTCCATGTGATCAGCCATACAGAAAGTTTTGCATACTATGTATTAAGCCAAAGGAAAGAACTTTGGAGCAATCAGGTGGGGTTGTTTGAATTATCCGAAGACCGGCTCTGCTATTATGAAATGAAGGTACAAAGAGGCATGCGCCGCAACATGGTCCAGGCAGAAGCACAGAACCAGGAGGAAGTTTTTGATCTGGATATCCTGAATTCTTCTTCCGGATGTAAGTTAGCTGACCAGATCCTTTGTTCTTGCGGGGAAAAACTGTTGGAGAAAAAACTGTTTTCTACGGTATTTCTTACAGGAAAAGGATTTGAACGTCAGGACTGGCCTACTGGCTTTATGAAACTTGCCTGCAACCGCAGAAGAGTGTTTGTGGAAAATGTTTTATTTTCCAGAGGCGCAGCTATTAAAGCAGGAGATTATCTGGTCCAGGGAACGGGATTTCCCTATGTGTTTGTCTGTGAAGGGCGTTTAAAGGCAGAGGTGGCATTAAAGGTAGTCCGTGCCGGAAAAGAGATGATGTTGGCGGTGGCTTCTTATGGAGATAACTGGTATGAATCTAAAAGTTCTTTAGAACTTATTTTAAATGACCAGAAGGAGATCGAATTTATCATTTCTCATTTGGATTCCAGAAAGAAACGAATCGTTTCCGTACCTCTTACCAGGTTCCCCCAGCGGCCGGAGCGGACCACCAGGATTCAGATGAATATTGGTTTTACAGATGAAAATACCATGGCAGTAGTGATCCGGGATAAAGGCTTTGGGGAGTTGTTCCCGGCCAGTGATACAGTGATCAGACAAGAGGTGATCCTATGAGTTTGTTGCTTTGCAGAAGGGAGCGGGTAAAACATCCTTTTTATATAGAAATATTGGGGATCCATATTTATTCTTCTCAGGAACTTTGCTATGTGATTTATCATCATCCACTGTTAGTGATGAATGATTTTGCAGATGCCTCATTGTTTTCCTTTATAAAAAATGAACTGGGACTTGGCTTTTTAGCAGGCCGTATGGAAAAGCTTATAGAAGCAGGGGGAAAGCCGGAAGAAGCTTTATATCTTTTTCTTTCAGAGTGCGATTATTATACAGAAAAAGAAGCACAGAAGTTTAAACAGACAGCGGCTTCTTACAGAAATATGCCGGAACATGCCTATAAAAAGGCAGTGGCAGATTACCTCTTTTCCAGAAAACAGTATGGAAGAGCGGTGCAGCGATATGAGAAGCTGATAGAAACGGAGGAAAACCCGAAGAAAGAGAAGAATTTCTGGTCAGATGTTTACCAGAACCTGGGAGCAGCTTATGCTCAGATGTTCCAGTTCCATAAGGCATACAAGGCATATAATACTGCGTTCGGGTTGAACGAAGATCCACAGATTTTAGAGAAGATCTACCTGCTTACCTGTTTTGCTCCCGGGCTTTCCATTGATGAAAGTTATCAGGCATTGTTTAAGCAGGAACTTAAGGAAGAATGGAAGCGGAAATTAGAGCAGGCAGAGATGACAGCCGGACAGGCAGAAGGGTTGAAGATTTTAAAATCCATGTGGCAGCAGGATCCGTCAGGACAGCTAGAACGCGCAGGTCGTCTGATCAGTAAATGGAAAAAAGAATACAGGAAGCAGGAAGCGTAGACAACAATGGCATTTTAACTCATCGCTGACAGTAACAGTTTGCTCTTGACAAAATCAGAAATAATATATATGCTTGAAAACAGCAGTATAAAAAAGGTGACGAACAAGAGGAGTACATTTCTAATGCCCTCAGAGAAAGCGGCTCATTGGCTGAAAGGCCGCTTGGGAAAATCTGGAAATGGAAGGTAGCTTGTGAACCGGACAGGTGAGAAAGATTCATTAGCCTGTTTCGTTTGCCCGCGTTAAGGGAGAGAGTACGAATGGCTTTCTTATGGCATATAAGATATGTTTTAAGTTTTCGTATTCCATGAGATGACCGGATATGTTATTGTATCTATCGGTTGAATCAAAGGTGGTACCGCGATACAGTCGCCCTTTGTTTCCTTTATGGGATGCAGAGGGCTTTTTTTCTGTCTCTACGTATACAAAGCCTCCTCCAAAAGGTTTGCTGCAAAGAGAAATATAAAGGAGAATTCAGATGAAGGAACTGGAAAAGACCTACAATCCGGCGGAAATTGAAGACCGCCTCTATGACAAATGGCTGAAGGGAAAATATTTCCACGCAGAAGTAAACAGAAGCAAAAAACCATTTACCATTGTTATGCCGCCGCCCAATATTACCGGCCAGCTGCATATGGGACATGCACTGGATAACACCATGCAGGATATTCTGATCCGTTATAAGAGAATGCAGGGATACGAAGCATTATGGCAGCCAGGCACTGACCATGCAGCGATTGCAACTGAGGTTAAGGTCATTAACAAGCTGAAAGAAGAAGGCATCAGCAAAGCAGATCTTGGAAGAGACGGCTTCTTAGAGGAATGCTGGAAGTGGAGAGAGGAATACGGCACCCGTATTGTAAAACAACTTCACAAATTGGGATCTTCCGCTGACTGGGACAGAGAGCGCTTTACCATGGACGAAGGCTGTTCAGACGCTGTTCTGGAAGTATTTATCAAATTATATGAAAAAGGATACATTTACAAAGGTTCCCGTATTGTAAACTGGTGCCCTGTATGTAAGACTTCTATTTCTGATGCAGAAGTAGAGCATGTAGAGCAGGACGGAAACTTCTGGCACATCAACTATCCGGTAGTAGGAGAACCGGGGCGTTTCGTAGAGATTGCAACTACCAGACCTGAGACTCTATTAGGTGATACAGCAGTTGCTGTAAACCCGGATGATGACCGCTATAAGGACATCGTTGGAAAAATGCTGCAGCTGCCATTAACTGACCGCCAGATTCCTGTTATTGCAGATGCGTATGTAGACAAGGAGTTTGGTACCGGCTGCGTTAAGATTACACCGGCCCATGACCCGAACGACTTTGAGGTTGGAAAGCGCCACAACTTAGAGGAGATCGTTATCTTAAATGATGACGCTACCATTAATGTACCTGGACCATACTTTGGCATGGACCGTTATGATGCAAGAAAAGCCATGGTAGCAGATCTGGACAAAATGGGCCTGTTGGTAAAAGTGGTTCCTCATTCTCACAATGTAGGTACCCATGACCGCTGCAAGACCACGGTAGAGCCTATGGTAAAACAGCAGTGGTTCGTAAAGATGGATGAAATGGCCAAACCTGCCATTGAAGCTTTAAAGAGCGGTCAGTTAAAATTCGTTCCGGAAAGCTTTGGAAAAACCTATCTTCACTGGTTAGAGAACATCCGTGACTGGTGTATCTCCAGACAGTTATGGTGGGGCCATAGAATCCCTGCATATTACTGCCAGGACTGCGGCGATGTAGTGGTAGCAAAAGAAGCTCCAACCGTATGCTCAAAATGCGGAAAGACTCATTTTAAGCAGGATGAAGATACTCTGGATACCTGGTTTTCCTCTGCATTATGGCCATTCTCCACTCTTGGCTGGCCAAACAAAACAGAAGATCTGGATTACTTTTACCCAACTGATGTACTGGTAACCGGATACGATATTATCTTCTTCTGGGTAATCCGTATGGTATTCTCCGGTATTGAACAGACCGGCAAATGCCCATTTAACACAGTACTGATCCATGGTCTGGTAAGAGATTCCCAGGGACGCAAGATGAGTAAATCCCTTGGAAATGGTATCGATCCTCTGGAAGTTATTGATAAGTACGGTGCGGACGCACTGCGTATGACACTCATTACAGGAAATGCGCCTGGAAACGATATGCGTTTCTATTGGGAGCGTGTAGAAAACAGCCGTAACTTTGCAAACAAGGTATGGAACGCTTCCCGTTTCATTATGATGAATATTGAAAAGGCTGCAGATGTTTCTGGTGTAACAGAAAAAGACCTGACACTGGCAGATAAGTGGATCCTTTCCAAGGTAAATGCCCTGACTAAGGATGTAACAGAAAATCTGGATAAGTATGAATTAGGTATCGCTCTTCAGAAGGTATATGACTTTATCTGGGAAGAATTCTGTGACTGGTACATTGAAATGGTTAAGCCAAGACTGTACAACGAAGAAGACGAGACCAAGGCTGCTGCTATCTGGACCTTAAAGAACGTACTGATCCAGGCATTAAAGCTGTTACATCCATTTATGCCATTTATCACGGAGGAGATCTTCTGCAACTTACAGGAAGAGAAAGAGACTATTATGCTTTCTGACTGGCCTGTATATAAGGAAGAATGGGCATTTGAGGCAGAGCATGAGGCGACTGAAACCATTAAAGAGGCAGTAAGAGCCATCCGAAATGTGCGTACTTCCATGAACGTTCCGCCAAGCAAGAAGGCAACGGTTTATGTTGTATCTGAGGATGATGCTGTATTAAAGATCTTTGAGAACAGCCGCAGTTTCTTTGCTTCCTTAGGATATGCCGGTGAAGTCATCCTTCAGAAGGATAAGGCAGGTATTGGCGAGGACGCAGTTTCTGCTGTGATCCACAAGGCAGTTATCTACATACCATTTGCAGAATTAGTAGACATCGAAAAAGAGATCCAGCGTTTGAAGACAGAAGAAAAACGTCTGGAAGGCGAATTAAAGCGTTCTCATGCTATGCTTGGAAATGAGAAATTTGTAAGTAAGGCTCCTCAGGCCAAGATCGATGAAGAGAAGGCAAAACTGGAGAAATACACCCAGATGATGGCTCAGGTAAAAGAGCGCCTGGCACAGCTTGAAAAGTAAGATTTAGCAGATAAAACGGCCCGGAAGGCAGTCTATATGTCTTTCGGACCGTTTTGCCAAGTAGATGCACTCCTTAAATTTCGGGAGTATATCAGGAGAAATTGGAGTATGGGAACGCAAGGGCAAGGAAGTCTTAGTACATTTGGCGGTTTTGCTCTATCTTTTGAAGGTCTGTGCCTTCGGGAGGATGAAAACTGTTCCAAAAAGGTGTGGAGTCTTTTGAGTTATCTCATTTTAAACAGAGGACGGGACCTGGGTGTAGCAGAACTTTATCAGATACTATGGCAGGATAAGGATGAGGAAAATCCTTACGGTGCTTTGAAAACGCTGATATTCCGTGTCCGACGTCTGTTAGAGGAAGCTGGTTTCCCGACAGCGTCTATGATCCTCAGCAGCAAGGGTATTTACCGTTGGAATCCTGAATGGACTATGAAAGTAGATGCAGAAGAATTTGAACGTTTAAGTGAACTGTGTCTGAGAGAAGATTTTAACATGGAAGCAGGGAAAGAACAGTGGAAAGAGGCGATTTCTCTTTATAAAGGAGAATTTCTTCCGGGAGCCGGAGAATCTGTCTGGGTGATGGAGAAAAGGGAGCGCTGCAGTATAAGTCAATTTGTGGTGCTGATTCCGTCAGCTACTTATGAAAACTGCGAAGCAGTCATGACACGGATCACTAAGACTTTTAATATAGGCGATGTGCGAAAAGATGTGGCAGCAGCGAGTTGTGTAACGGCAGTCCTTCCTGCAGACCAAGATTTTGGAAAATAACTTATTACACATAAGAAATATTACGTAAGAAAATCACATAGGAAAAGAAAAATGAAACTGAAAAATGCACTTATATTACTTTTAACAGCTACGATCTGGGGAGTTGCCTTTGTTGCCCAGAGTGTAGGAATGGATTATGTACGACCTTTTACTTTTAACGGTGTGCGAAGCATGATCGGAGGTCTTGTGCTGATTCCGGTGATCCTGGTCTTAGACCGCAAAAAGAAAGTACAAGGGAAGGATTACAAAGCACCGGGGGATCGGAAAATCCTTATTTTAGGCGGTGTCTGCTGCGGTGTTGCTCTTTGCATTGCAACCAATTTTCAGCAGTTTGGTGTTATGTATACAAGCGTAGGAAAAGTTGGTTTTATTACTGCCTGCTATATCATTATCGTGCCTATTTTAAGTTTATTCCTTGGCAAAAAATGCAGTCCGATGATAGTAGGAGCTGTTGTTCTTGCTGTTGCAGGTCTGTATCTCCTTTGTATGTCGGGAAGTGATCATGGGATCCGTAAGGGCGATTTCCTTATTATGATCTGTTCTTTTATTTTCTCCATCCATATTATGATCATTGACTATTTCTCACCGGCAGTAGATGGAGTGAAAATGTCTTGTATCCAGTTTTTAGTAAGCGGTACCATTTCTCTGATCTGCATGACCATCTTTGAGAAGCCTCATATTGCCCAGATACTTGCAGCATGGAAGCCGATCTTGTATGCCGGTGTTATGTCCTGTGGTGTGGCTTATACTTTACAGATTGTAGGCCAGAAAGGAGTCAATCCGGCCAGTGCTTCCCTGATCTTAAGTCTGGAATCAAGTATTTCCGTACTTGCAGGCTGGCTGATCTTAGGCCAGAATCTGACAGGAAGAGAGATTCTTGGCTGCATTCTTATGTTCTCCGCCATTGTACTGGCGCAGGTGCCGGATGTTATTTTAAGTCGAAAAAATGGGAAAAGATAGAGTTACGGACTCTGAAAAATGATCGAATTACGAATGTTTTTGCGGATTGTGAGAGTGCAAAGTGCGTAGCAATCCGGTATCAAAAGCTTATATAGTACTAACTGGAGGAATTGGAAAATATGGAAGAAATGGGTGCAGAAGAATATCTTAACCAGCTTCCCATGTGGGCTAATAAGAAAAATTCCTTAAAAGATATCCGGGTATTTTTAAATCATATGGGCGGACCAGACAGAAAGATCCCGACAGTCCATGTGGCCGGGACCAATGGAAAAGGTTCTGTGTGTGCCTTTATGACTTCTGTATTAAAAAAGGCCGGTTTCCGTACAGGAACTTTTATTTCACCTCATCTGGTGGAGATACGGGAGCGTTTTCTCATCAATGGGGAGCTGGTGGAAAAAGAGGTTTTTGAAGAGGCTTTCAGGAAAGTAAAAAAAGAGGCAGAGGCTATGGTGAAAGATGGCTTTTGCCATCCTACTTTTTTTGAGTTCCTTTTTTATATGGCAATGGTGATGTTTGCAAAAGAAAAGGTGGACGTAATGGTCGTAGAAACGGGGCTTGGAGGTCGTCTGGATGCCACAAATGTGTTGGAAAAACCAGCTGTGTGCGTGATCACTTCCATCAGCAAAGACCATATGCAGTATCTGGGCACTAGCATTCCTGAGATCGCAAGGGAGAAGGCTGGTATTATTAAAAAG
>CAVFER010000019.1:36472-39967 GCA_963621525.1 bacterium
CCGGAGCTGTGATGCGGGAAAAGAGCAAAGAGATGGAAACACCGTGTTTTCCTGTATCTGACCTTCTTTATACGGTAAATGAAGGGACAGATGGGGATAATGGCTGTCTTTATCTTAAAGAGAAGGATTGTTTAAGACAGGAATCTGACCATTGCAGTATCGCGCTGACCGTTCCTTTTGAAGCACCTTACCAGGCCCAGAATGCATTTCTTGCAGTGACTGCTCTCAGAGTCTTAAAGACATCCGGTGGTATTTTTGAAAAGCTGACGGATCAGGTGATCTGTAGCGGGATTAAAGAGGCCAGATGGCCTGGAAGAATGGAACGGGTTTCAGAAAATATTTATCTGGACGGTGCTCATAATCCAGGGGGGATCGCAGCTTTTATCCAGGCAGCAGGAAAGATTCAGAAAAGGACTGAAAAAAGAGCGTGGCTTCTTTTTGCAGCAGTTGCAGATAAAGAGTATGAGACTATGGCAAAAGAACTTTGTGAAGATCTTGACTGGTGTGGCATTGGCGTGGTACATATGAACAGTGACAGGGGACTGTCTGCTGGGAAGCTTTCAGAGGTTTTCAGAAAATATGCCTCCTGTGATGTGATTTCTTTTGAGAATACGAAAACGGCTATCAGGCAGATGAAGCAGAAAGCAGGAGAAAATCTTTTATTCTGCGCCGGTTCACTGTACCTGATCGGAGAGTTAAAAGTACATCTGGCGGAAGAAAGGAGCAAGACACATTGATCGATTTTGAAGAAGAAATAGAGCGTTTTAAGCCAAGTCTGGACGTAGAAGCGGTAGAAGATGCCATTGTAAAAAGCGACCTGACAGATATGACGGACATTATGATGGAACTGATCAAGGAAAGAGACGGAAGTAAAAGATGATGGATGTTGCAGCAAAAAACAGACAGATAGCTAACAGCTATTATAATCTGGGTCTGGAGAAGGCGAAAATACGGGATCTTTCCGGTGCAGCCCAGTGCCTGAAAAAAAGCCTGCATTTTTCCAAGTACCAGACAGATGCCAGAAACCTCTTGGGACTGATCTATTATGAAAACGGGGAAGTGGCAGATGCATTGGTGCAGTGGGTTATCAGCTTAAATCTACAGCCGGAAAATAACCTGGCAGACCACTATTTAGATGAGATCCAGCGAAAACCGGGACAGTTAGAGGCAGAAAGTCAGAATGTAAAAAACTTTAACCAGGCTTTGTGGCATGCCCAGAATGGAAGCGATGATCTGGCAATCTTGCAGTTGGCTCGTGTAGTCGCAGCAAAACCTCACTTTGTAAAGGCACAACTGCTTTTGGCTCTTTTGTATATGCGCCGGGAAGATTATAACAAGGCAGGACGATCTCTTTATAAGATCTTACAGATCGACAAGAGCAATCCAAAAGCTCTGTATTACATGTCTTTGGTCAAGCAGAATACAGGCCGGGCAGATGCGGAAAAACGGAAGATGATCAAGGCATTTTCTCACAGGCAGATGCAGGATGATGATGTGATCATACCCAATAACTATAAGGAAAATACAGGTCTTTCTACCGTAGTCCATATTATCATCGGTCTTATTTTGGGACTGTTTGCTTTCTATGTGCTGGTACTTCCCGCAAGAGAGAGCAGTTTGAACCGTACAAGGGATGATGAGCTGATTGGCTATATGCAGCAGTTGAATAATGCGAATCAGCAGAATGATACATTACAGCAGAAAAATGATGAACTGACTGCCCAGAAAGATGAAGTACAGAAAAAGCTGGACGAACTGACCACAGGAAATACCAGTGTGCTGGCCCAGTATCAGAGCCTGATCTGGGTACTCCAGTATTATCGCACCGGGGATCTGGTGGCGGCGGCAAAGACTTTTGCAGATGCTAGCTTTGATATGATCGAAGATGAAAATATCCAGGCGATCATAAATAACATCCGTCAGGATATGGCAGGAAATATCTATCAGAGTCTGGTACAGCAGGGATTGCAGCTGTGGAACGGCGGTGACAAGACACAGGCTATGGATTACTTCCAGGCCAGCTTAAAGATCCAGCCGGATAACCCGGAAGCCATGTTTTATGTAGGCCGCCTGTATCAGGAAGCAGGAGATACAGAAAATGCCAATGCCATGTTTGACAAGATCGTTGGGGAGCATGGTGACTCTGAGTATGCACAGAGGGCGGCAGCGGCAAGAGGATATTAAATGATACAGCAGAGAAAAGAGCAATCCCCTTTTCTCTGCTTTTTCTGGCTATACGCACCCGTAACGCGCTGGTCTAAAAACGTTGATTGTACGCCCTAAAAAACACACATTGTTTTTTTTTTAACACAAGATAAAAATTATCAAAAAATCCCTTGCCTTTCTCTCCAAATATGATATTATTCGTGTTGAATTAAGAGAAATTTATAATTGCGGAATACAAAAACAGGAGGTAGGAAATGTTTAACTACGAACAGTGGGACGGATTTGAAGGCCGTCTCTGGAAAGAAGAAATCAATACAAGAGATTTCATTCAGAAGAACTATACACCATATGATGGGGATGCATCATTCTTAGCAGGACCTACCGAAGCTACGGATAAGCTTTGGGGAATTCTTCAGGGACTTCAGAAGGAAGAGCGCGCTAAGGGTGGCGTTTTAGACATGGATACAGATATTGTATCTGGTATTACTTCTCATGGACCTGGATATATTAGCGAAGAGACCAAGGATTTAGAGCAGGTTGTTGGTCTTCAGACAGACAAGCCATTAAAGAGAGCATTCATGCCTTATGGTGGTATCCGTATGGCAGAGGAAGCTTGCAAGAACTATGGTTATGAGCCAAGCCCTGAGCTTCACAAAATCTTCACTGACTATTGCAGAACCCATAACCAGGGCGTATTTGATGCTTATACTCCAGAGATGAAGAAAGTTCGTCACAACAAGATCATTACCGGACTTCCAGATACTTATGGCCGTGGACGTATCGTAGGTGACTACCGCCGTGTAGCTCTGTACGGTATCGACCGCCTGATGGAAGAGAAGGCAAATGACTTTGCTAACTGCGGTGACGGAACCATGACTGATGACGTGATCCGTTTAAGAGAAGAGATCTCCAGACAGTATCAGGCATTAAAGGATATGAAGAAGATGGCAGCATCTTATGGCTGTGATATCTCCCAGCCTGCTAAGACTGCTAAGGAAGCTGTTCAGTGGTTATACTTCGGATACTTAGCTGCAGTTAAGACCCAGAACGGTGCTGCAATGAGCGTTGGCCGTATCTCTACTTTCCTTGATATCTACATCAAGAGAGATATGGATAAGGGCATCTTAACCGAGTCCCAGGCTCAGGAGCTGATCGACCACATGGTAATGAAGTTCCGTATGGTTAAGTTCGCAAGAATCCCATCTTACAACCAGCTGTTCTCCGGCGACCCAGTTTGGGCTACTCTGGAAGTTGGCGGTATCGGCGTAGACGGACGTTCTATGGTAACCAAGACCGACTATCGTTTCCTGCACACCTTAGAGAACATGG
>CAVFER010000020.1:0-10411 GCA_963621525.1 bacterium
TAATGTGGTTTCCCACTTTCGGCTTCTGACCCGCCTGTCCGTCTGGGCTTAACTCAATAATTCGAGTGGTCACGTTTTTCAATTTAACATAGTCTTAACGTACTGTCAAGAAATTTTTCTTTCATTTATTGACAGAAAATTTCTTTCATCTGTTGACAGCATCATACATTCTTTGGAAAAATACGGCTGCCGTAACGGGCTGCAAATACATGTCCTTCCTCATCACGGATTGCAGTCAGGTAAATGTCAGAATAGGTTTTTCTCACCATTCCCTGCCATGGATATACAGCCTGAAGCGGTACCGGAGTACCGTTTACTTTCATGGTCAAGGTGCCCTTTTCCCCGGTCAAGGTAAATGCATCTCCTTCACCGGATACATAATTTCCGGCTAACTCAGTCAATTCTTCTGCGCTCCAGCTGCGCTCTGCATGGTCCTGACGTTCTGCCTCGACCTCAAGGCCGCAGTACGCACGAAGGGCTGCATCTGCAATAGCTGCCACTGAAACATCCATGGTGTTGCATAAAACCACGATGCCTACCTCTTCTTGTGGACAGAAAGAGAAATTAGAAGACACGCCCGGAAGACTGCCGCCGTGTTCATAGACTGCCCGATCCCCTAACTGTTTGGTCTCCAGACCATATCCGTAGTATACGCCCGGTTTCATGAACTGTCTCGGCTTTTCCATCTCTTGGATCGTAAAACGATCTGCAATGCGGTTTCCATTTTCGGCCATGCCTTCATTTAAGTACATCACCGCATATTTCAGCATATCTCCCAGTGTAGACTTCATACCACCGCCACCATGGAGAACAAATGCATCATTCTGGTAGTCCCGGTCAGCTCTCCATGTTCCATTTTCCATGGAATACAGAACTGCTGCATTTTTATCCTGACTGTTGCGTATAAAACTTATGTTGCTGCGATCCATTCCGATTGGTTTTAATATTTTCTTATTCAGATACTCTGCAAAAGAGCCATAGCCGGAGTGACGGCGTACAATATCAGAGAGCAGGCCAAAACCATCGTTGCAGTAGCTCATACGCTGTCCCGGACGGCCGGTAAAGCGTGTCTGGGAGTCTAAACGTTCCGCCACACGACGAATACCTTCCTGCGCAAAATCTTCACGGAAAATCAGTTCTTCATCCAGAGAATCTTCAATCCCCATCTCCTGAGCAGTCTTATCCACAACAATACGCGGAAGAGGGAAATATCCGCCGCTGTGGCACATCAAATGCCACAGTCTGACCGGTTCTGACTGATTTTTATTGGTGAACTCCGGGATATATTTTGAAACCGGATCATCCACATTTAAGATTCCGTCCTGCTGCATCTGCATAATAGACAATGCCGTAAAGGACTTGGTCACAGATGCCATACCAAAGATCGTATCCCTGTTGATCGGAAGTTTGTTCTGTTCATCGCGGTATCCGAAATAATGTTCATACTGAATCTCACCTGCAGCGTTGACAATGCCAACTGCTATACCACGGGCCTGTCCGTCTTTCATTACCCGGTCAACCAGTTTTTCTAACTTTTCCCTGCTCTCCTGTGTCATACGGTTCATGCCAGCATCTCCTTTTTCAGCCCTTTGATTCCAAGACCCGGATCAGAAGAAAGGATCAGGTGTCTTGTATCTTTGACAGTAAATCCCCCCTCGTAAGGAAGTTCTTTTAAGGAGAAAGTCGCATCCAGATCTGCACGGGTAATATTCTTCAATGCAGCTCCCAGGGAAGCAGCTGCGGTTACGCCGATACCGCTCTCCTCTGCCATACAACCAAGCATGATCTCCACACCGGCTGCCTCTGCGATCGCAGTGATCTTCTTTGCCTCATACAGACCGCCGCATTTCATCAGCTTAATATTAATAAGATCTACTGCACGCTGAGATACTAATTGCAGCGCATCCTTGCAATCCCAGCAGCTTTCATCTGCCATGATCGGCACAGAGCTGTGGGCGGTTACAAACTTTAAGCCCTCAAAATCAAAACGTGGGACCGGCTGCTCTACCAGTTCAATATCATACTCATTCAGACGATTGATCAGCTCAACTGCCTCTTTCGCTTTCCAACCCTGATTTGCATCCAGACGGATTTTCACATGGTCGCCCACTGCCTCACGGATTGCGCGCACTCTTGCCAGATCCGAAGCAAAATCCACCCCGACTTTCGTCTTGATCACATTAAAACCAGCCTGCACATGTGCTTTTGCGCGCTCTGCCATAACGGCCGGCTCATCAATACCAACTGTCATGTCTGTCTCGATCTCACCGGAAAGTCCGCCCAGCATTTTATACAACGGAAGTCCTGCACTTTTACCCATAATATCATGACAAGCCAGATCGATGGCGGCTTTGGCGGTACCTGCATATGCAACTGTACGATTCATCACCGTATAGATTGCCTCTATATCACGCGGATCCATACCAATCAGCTTCTCCTTCAGCCGCTCTACCGTTGCGATGGTTCCATCCAGGTTCTCACCTGTGATCAACGGTCCCGGAGATCCTTCCCCATAACCGGTAATACCAGCATCTGTTTCAATTTCCACCAGACAGCTGACTGCATGGGTGATAAGACCCAATGCAATACGAAACGGACGCACTAACGGCACCTGCATTCTGTAAGTTTTAATATCTGTAATCTTCATGATCCTTCTATACCTCCCCAATTATTTTTCTTCTGTGGTTTTGTTCTGTACACAGTCGCCATTGCAGAAATGGCAGGCGCAAAGATGTCCGCCGCCTATATCCTTAAGCTCAGGCTTTTGAGTAGAACAGATCTCCTGAGCCATGAAGCAGCGGGTATGAAAAATACATCCGGACGGTGGATTTGCAGGACTTGGCAGATCCCCCTGAAGAAGGATTTTCTTTCGTTTGGAATGACGCTCCGGCACCGGAATCGCAGACAACAATGCCTGTGTATACGGATGGGACGGATTTGCAAACAACTCCTTCTTGTCTGCCAGCTCTACCACATGACCCAGATACATGACCATGACACGGTCTGAAATATGCTTAATAACACTTAAATTATGGGAAATGAAAATATATGCCATACCCATAGACTCCTGCAGCTGACGCAGCAGATTTAACACCTGAGATTGAATGGATACATCCAGCGCTGATACCGGCTCATCGCAGACTACAAGGGATGGATTCAATACAATGGCACGGGCAATTCCGATCCTCTGACGCTGTCCTCCTGAAAATTCGTGAGGATAACGGTTGTAGTATTTCGTGTTCAAACCTACAACCTCCATCACTTTCAGTACCTGTGCCCGTGTCTCCTCCTGTGTTTTATATCGTTTCTGAATATTTAACGGCTCTGCAATGATCTCACCAACTGTCATTCTCGGATTCAGAGACGCATAAGGATCCTGGAAAATAATCTGCATATCTGCACGCATTTTCCGCAATTCCTGACCGCTCGCTTTGGTAAAATCTTTTCCTTTATAGAAGATCTCACCGGAGGTCGGCTGAATCAGCCGGAGCACAGAACGTCCCATGGTAGATTTACCACAGCCAGACTCACCAACCACTCCCAGAGTTTCCTTTGAATTCAAAGTAAAGGATACATCATCTACCGCCTTGATCCATGACTTATCTTTCTGAAAGAAGGAAGATTTTCCTGCAAATAGTTTGCGCAGGTTCCGCACTTCCAGAAGAGGGGTATTTTCATTAACTTCACTCATCCGATGTTCTCCTCCCACTCCTTTGTATATTTAAAGCAGCGCACTTTCCGGCCTTCTGCCTCTACCAATTCCGGCATCTTCTCACGGCAGATCTGACGGGCCTGTGGACATCTTGGGCAAAATGCGCAGCCTGCCGGCATATCATCAAAGCTGGGAACCATACCTTTGATGACGCTCAATTCTCTGGTATCATCATCGTCCAGCTTAGGGATGCATTTCATCAGACCGTCTGTATACGGATGCATCGGCTTGTCAAAGATCTGATCACAGGTTGCGTGCTCAACCACCTTTCCTGCGTACATGACCATAACATCATCTGCAACTTCTGCGATCACACCCAGATCATGTGTGATCATCATAACAGAAGTTCCGGTCTTTTCCTTTAACTCATTAATGAGATCCAGAATCTGGGCCTGAATCGTCACATCCAGCGCTGTGGTCGGCTCATCACAGATCAACATAGCCGGATTACAGCAAAGTGCCATAGCGATCATGACTCTCTGGCGCATACCGCCGGAAAGCTGATGAGGATATTCATCAAAGCGGCGCTCAGCAAGAGGAATCTTAACCAGTTTTAACATTTCAATGGCACGGGTTTTTGCTTCCTGCTTTGTCATCTTCTCATGAAGCAAAAGTGCCTCGATCAGCTGCTGTCCAATGGTATATACCGGATTCAAAGACGTCATAGGCTCCTGGAAGATCATGGCGATCTTCTTGCCTCGTATACTGCGCATCTGCGCCTCTGTCATCTTTAAAAGATCTTCTCCCTCAAACAGGATTTCACCGCCCTCAATCTTACCTGGACGTTCTACCAGACCCATAATGGATAAGGATGTAATGCTCTTTCCACAGCCGGACTCACCAACGATCCCCAGTGTTTTTCCTTTTTCCACATTGAAAGAAACATCATTCACTGCTTTTACCAGACCCGCTTCAGTATGAAAGTAGGTTTTTAGATTTTTTACCTGTAAAATATTCTCAGCCATCTCTCATACCTCCTAACTTCTTAACTTCGGGTCTAACGCATCACGTAAACCGTCACCGAAGATATTGAATGCAATAACCGTGATCATGATCGCTACACCGGGCATGATGCTGTATACCGGTCGATAGCTGATAAAGGTCTGCGCCGCACTGATCATATTGCCCCATGAAGGAGTCGGAGGCTGGATACCAATGCCCAAAAAGCTTAAGGATGCTTCGTACATAATCGCATTGGGGATTCCCAGTGTAACCAGAACGATGATCGTGGACAAACAGTTTGGAACCAGTTCCTTCATAATGATCCAGTAGGTAGGTGCTCCGCAGGCACGGGCTGCCTCTACATATTCCTTTTCCTTTAACTGCATAACGGATCCACGGATCATACGAGCAGTACGCACCCAGGTCAGAAGTCCCAGTGCGATAAACAGGTTAAGTACACCTTTTCCCATAAATGTCATAATCGCCATAGCAAAGATCAGATCAGGAAATGCCTGAAAGATCTCCATGATACGGGAGATCAGGCTGTCGATCCAGCCACCATAGTAACCTGCAAGAGAGCCTAAGGTTACGCCTACGATGGATGCGATGATCTGTGCCACGATACCAATACTGATAGATACTCTGGAACCGTAGATAATGCGGGATAAAATGTCACGACCGAATTCGTCGGTTCCAAAGGGATGTGCCTTACATGGCGCTCCAAGCACAGCACTGTAATCCTGATAAGTGGGATCATAGGGTGCGATGATCGGTGCAAAAATTGCCATCAGCACCAACAAGATTAATACAAAGGCGCAAAACATCGCCATTTTGTTCTTTTTCAAACGGCGCAGGCTATCTCCGTAAAAACTGGAATAGCGCATGCCGTTTTCCATAACATCCTGCTCAAACTGTTTCTGTTTATTAAAAAAAACAAGTATTTTTTTTGCCATCTCTTATGCTGCTCCTTTCCCGTAACGGATTCGCGGATCCAGAAATGCATAGGAAACATCAACGATCAGATTTACAATAACGAATACAAAAGCAATGTACATAACAGTTCCTTCCAGAAGAGGAAGGTCACGATTAGACATGGCATCCACAGCCAGCTTACCGATCCCCGGAATGGAGAATACTTTTTCGATCAGCATAGAACCTGTAAGCATGTAACCAAAATCAGTACCCACAAGTGTTACAATAGGGATCATGGCATTTTTCAGTGCATGTTTTAAAATAACAGCTAAACGGGCAGCTCCCTTTGCCTTCGCAGTGCGGATGTAATCCTGTCCCAGTACTTCCAGCATACTGGTTCTCGTAATTCGCGCAATATTTCCTGCATAACGGGCTCCCAATGCAATACTTGGAAGTATGTAAGATGCAGGTGTATCAAACCCGGAAATCGGCAGAATATTCAGTTTTAAGCCAAAAAGGATCTGCAAAATGATCGCTACCCAGAATGCCGGTGCGGAAACACCGATGATAGAAAGTACCATAACAACGGTGTCGATGCCCTTTCCTCTCTTAACTGCTGCAAAGATCCCGCATGGGATACCAAGGACAGCCGCAAAGATAAAGGACATACAAGCCAGTTTCACGGTTACTTTAAAGCAGCGGATCAACGCATCCGTAACCACTTCTTTGGTAAAATAAGAAGTGCCGAAATCCAGATGGATGGCTCCTTTTATAAAATTCAGATACTGTACATAGTACGGCAGATCCAGCCCCAGCTCCTTACGCACTTTGGCGATTGTTTCCGGATCTGCACGTTTCTCCAGCATCAGGGCAACCGGATCACCGGGTACAACCTGAAGCAGAACAAACGTGATCAAGCTGATGCCCAGAAGAACAAAGATCGTCTGGAGCAAACGTTTTCCTGTATATGAAAGCATTTTTATTTTCTCCTACATGCAAACAGAGGAACTGCAAAAACACGCAGCCCCCCTGTTTCTATAAACAAACATTTTTAATTGTTGCCGCAATAATTACTGAATATCAGCATTCTTCCAGAACATACGGAAGGTAGAATCCATCTGGAATCCTGTGATGCTTGGATTTAACAGGTAGAACTTAGTCTCATTGTACAGAGGAGTGGTTGCCCAGTCTTCTCTGGTCATAATGTGCTCTGCCTTTGCGTAGATCTCCTGACGTTCTGCATCATCGGTAGTTGCGATACCATCATCCATAAGCTGATCAAACTCATCATTATGCCAGAAGCTGGAGTTTGTCTCTGTCTTAGTCATCGGATACAGCATGCTCTCCGGATCAGAGTAGTCTACATACCAGTTAGAGATACCACAATCAACACCGCCGCTCTTCTTCATATCAGACCATGCTGCAGAGTCAACCTGCTCAACTTCAACGTTGATACCTGCTGCCTTTGCCTGCTGCTGGAATGCAGTTGCGATGGCTACATTTCCCTGATACTTGGTATTTACAGTTACACGAAGGTCAATACCATCCGGATATCCTGCTTCAGCAAGAAGTGCCTTAGCCTGCTCCGGATCATACGCAAACTCCTCAAGACTGTCATCATGTCCAATGATACCGGCCGGGATATAGGAGGTCGGAACGGTTGCAGTGCCGTGAAGGATGCTTTCACAGATAGACTTACGATCGATAGAAAGAGCAATTGCTTCTCTTACCTTTGCATCCGGGTAAGTCTTGGTATTTACAGTCAGGCTGTAGCATCCGGTAGGCTGGAAGCCGTGCATCTGATCTTTCAGATCCGGGTTGCTTGAATATACCGGATAGATGGATGGGTCAACATCTACATAGTCAACATTTCCCTTCTGGTACTCAAGAACCTGTGTGTTTACATCTTCGATGAACTTATAGTCCAGACCTGTCAGAGCAACTGCACCCTCATGGTAATCTTCAAAGCGGGAAAGAGTTACACCAACACCGGTCTGATAGCGTTCCATCTTAAATGGGCCGGTACCAATCAGAGTTGTCATGCCCCAGTTATCACCGGCTGCCTCACATGCATCCTGTGGATAGATTGCACAGTAAGCAGTAGAGAGAACAGAAAGGAATGGTGCATATGGTTTCTTTAACTGAATGGTAAAGTGAGTATCATCCTGAACTTCCACACCTGACAGTTCGTCGGCAGTTCCGGCGCTCAGTTCATCATAACCAACAACATTTTCAAGGAGAGTTGCCATTTTTGCCATCTTGATCAGACGCTCATAAGAGTACTTAACATCGGAAGCCTTCAGTGTTGTTCCGTCATGGAATTTTACATCTGGCAGCAGCTCAAAGCTGTAAGTCAGATTATCATCAGAAATGGTAGGCATATCTGCCAGAAGAGTCGGTACCAGACCATCTGCGGTGGTGGTCAAAAGAGACTCCGTAATGTTATCTGTAATTTTCATTACAATGCTGTAGGTATACTGCTGTGGATCCAGTGCTACCTGTGGATCTACTGCTGCGATACGTACGATCTTATCTCCTGCTTGCGTGGTTGCTGCTTCGGTGCTCTCACCAACTGCGGCAGATGTTTCCGCTGCTGATTCTGCTGCAGAAGTACTTGTAGAACTGTTAGAGCCGCCACATGCAGTAAGGGATGCTGCAAGTACACAACTAAAGACAATTCCTGCCAGTGTTTTTTTCATAATTTCTCCTTCTTTCTTCCTTATTTCTTTACGCTTTTCTTTCAATACTGAATCATATGTTCACGGATACACAGCCAGACCTGGCAAGCAGATATTGTGACAATAAAAAAACGCATACCGAAGCTGACTTTACTTCGATAATACGCCCCCTGTTTCTTATCAAAAACCAGTCTGACACTCCGTTGTGCCGTCCGTTTCTTTGACTCAGTAAACTCCTAAAGCCAAAGGTATTATAGCCATGTATTTATACAAATGCAAGCAAAAATTTTGCTTTCCGGGCAATTCTTTTTGCTTTTCCGCATGGTGCGGTCGTTTCTATGATTTGTCCGTGTCACACGGTCATTTCTCCATCTATAGCAGACTGCCCGCAGAGATTGCAGCCCTACAATACTTGCGGTTTCAAAATTGCCTGCCGTGTACAGCAACACCAATTATTAGCTATTCCTCATTCATTTTGCATTTACATCTGCATTTTCATGGCTTATAGTAAGGAAGAGCTTAATATTCTCTCGGAGTCTTAATTTTCAGGAGGAAAACATGGGATTAAATATAAAAGGAGCCAGTAAAGGTGAGATTCTTAAAAAGCTCTTTCTCGCAACATTGTATCTCAGCGCCTTTACCTTCGGCGGCGGATATGTGATTGTTACTTTGATGAAAACCAAATTTGTGGACCAGTATCACTGGATCGATGAAGAAGAAATGCTGGATCTGGTAGCTATCGCCCAGTCCTGCCCCGGAGCCATCGCTGTAAACGGTGCTATTGTAGTAGGATATAAACTGGCAGGTCTGACCGGTGTTTTATGCTCTGTGATTGCCACGGTGATCCCGCCTTTTGTCATTCTCTCTGCTATCTCCTTCTGCTACGGCGCTTTCCGTTCCAACCTGATCGTTGGGTGGATGTTAAATGGCATGCAGTCGGGAGTAGGGGCAGTTATTATGGAGGTCAGCTTTGGAATGGCATCCGGCATTGTAAAAGAAAAGCAGTATCTGTCGATTTTCATAATGATCGCAGCTTTTATTGCCAACTATTTTTATAAGGTCAGTGCCATTGTGCTGATTCTTCTGTGCATTGCTTTAGGTGTTACTCTTACACTGTACCGGGAAAAAAAGACCGGAAAAAATGACCATGGTGCTTCCCAGAATAATGCACAGAAAGGAGGCACCTTATGATCTATTTACAGCTTTTTATCAGTTTCCTTCAGATCGGTGCCTTCAGTTTCGGCGGCGGCTATGCAGCCATGCCCCTGATCCAGAACCAGGTAGTCCAGATTCATCCATGGCTGTCCCAGTCTGAATTTACAGACCTGATCACCATTTCCCAGATGACACCAGGCCCCATTGCAGTCAATTCTGCTACCTTCGTAGGTACCCGTATTGCAGGAATGCCGGGAGCTTTGGCTGCTACTGCAGGTTGTGTTCTTCCATCCTGTATTTTGGTTACATTACTGGCTAAAATTTACCTGAAATACAGGAATTTAAGCCTTCTCCAGGGAGTCCTTAAATCCCTGCGGCCAGCCGTTATCGCCATGATCGCAGCTGCCGGTGTCAGCATCCTGGTCAATGCCTTCTGGGGCGAAGCTATGACTTCTCTTACAGCAGCCCAGCTTTGGCCAAATATCAGCATCCAGGCCGCAGGCATTTTCATCGGCTCCCTGATTCTGTTAGTCCGCTTTAAAATGAACCCTATTCATGTAATGCTTTTGTCGGGAGCGGCTGAAGTAGTGCTGCAACTTATAGGAAAAATGTTCTTTACCTAAAATCAGTGAACGCTTAACTGGCACGTTCTTGATATATATAGCAATAAAACAGGAACCTGATCAAGATTTCTCCGATAGGTTCCTGTGTTTTTAATTTATCCTATTACCGCCATTTCCTGAACCAGCTTTTCAAATTCATCTTCATCCTCTATAAATATATATGGCGCATATTCTCCATAGGCTGTGGGACGGCTGATTGTCACTAACTGAATTCCCTTTTCTGCTACTTGTTGATTCATTCTTCTTTTCATTTCCACCAAATGGCTGCCATGTCTGGTTTTTAATGCATAGCATCCGTGTTTATTTTTATTCTTTGCAACCAGATAGCACATCTTTTAATGCCTCCTCAAATTCTTTTTCATTGCGGATTTTCCCAGCCTCATACATAC
>CAVFER010000020.1:10421-19952 GCA_963621525.1 bacterium
CATACATACTGCGCAAATTTCTTCCCACTTTAATTCGTAAGAAAGCTGCTCCAATATTTCAATAGAAATACCATTCAATTCTAAAATATTGTCATACATTGCACACCACTTTCATTGCCAAATAAACGTTCCTTTTTCTTAATAATAAGAGTACCACAAGTAAAACAGACCAGCAAGTAAAAATCTACCTCTCAATTTTATATTGTTCATGATATTGAGAATTTTATTACATAATTTTCTCTCACTTTGTGGTATGATATAAGTGTTATACGATCAAAGAATTCAAATCAGATACAAGGAGGTTTTTCATATGGCACTTTCACATTTAACATCTGACACATTTGACCAGGCAGTAAACGCTGGTGATGATCTGGTAGTTGTTGATTTCTTCGCTACCTGGTGCAGTCCTTGCAAAATGTTATCCCCAACTGTAGAAAAAATGGCAGAACTCCACCCGGAAGTACATTTCTATAAAGTTGACATCGACGAAGATATGGATCTTGCAACCCGTTTTAAGGTAATGAGCGTACCAACTCTTCTCTATTTCAGAAGAGGCGTAGTTGTTAATAAGACCATCGGCGTGATCTCCGCTTCTGAAATGGAACAGGCAATGGCTGAAGCGAAATAATCAATAAATGTGCCTCTGACGCATTTGCTATATGCGCAGCACGCAAAAGAGCAGTAAAACCATTTTCAAACATTCCGGTTTTGCTGCTCTTTTTTACTATCTTTCTTACTCTTCGTTCTTTTTCTGCACTTTTTTTATCAGCTTCTCCACACCCCCAAGATAGTGTGAATCCAAACGTCCATGGTACATTTTTAAATGTCTAAATATGATTTGCCACTTCAAAAGCATCCCAGATTGCATACATGATATTGGAAACCTTTCGAGCATCCCCCAATTCATATATTTCACTAATCTGGTTTTTTAATTCTTCGTACAGTGTATTTTCACTCTGATATCCAACACATAAGACCACATCATCTGCCGGCAGCTTCTGCTCTTTTTTATCAACATCCAGTACAAGTTCACCATTTACAAACTCTTTTGCTTTTGCACTGGTAATAATCTTTACACCATGGAACGGCAACAGTCTTTCCAGCATTTCCTTATTGGCACTACACAAAGGCCCATTTACTGCCATGATCTCATCTAACGCTTCTACAAGTGTTACATTTTTTCCTTTCATTGCCATATCTAATGCCAGTTCACAGCCAACCAGTCCTGCTCCGATGACAGCAACGTTAAATCCCGTCTTTTTTCTGTTTAAAAGCACATCCTCTGCTGCGTATACATGCTCATCATCACCCAAAGAAAATAGTTTTGGTCTTGAACCAGTGGCAATGATCACTGTATCTGCATTTTCCTTCTGTACATCAGCAGACTGTAACTTTGTACTCAGATGTACATCTACCTTTAATCTGGCAAGTTCCTGGTCATACCAGCTGGCAAGCGCTCGATCATCTTCTTTAAAATCAGGGGCACCTCCTGGGATCAGATTACCTCCCAGTACCGCACTGGCTTCATAAAGATGCACTTCATGCCCTCTTTCTGCCAGAACTCTGGCTGCTTCACATCCGGCTGGTCCACCTCCTACAACAAGGACTTTCTTTTTTCTGACAATAGGATTTAACTTGTTGATCCGCTCTTTTCCTGCTTGCGGGTTAACAGCACAGTTAATCATGGAGTAAGCCTGTATTCTACCCATGCAGCCTTCCTGACAGGAAATACATGGACGAATCTGAGAACATTTTCCCATACGGATCTTATTGACGATATCCGGATCCGCCAGCGTCGGTCTGCCAAGGCTTATCATGTCACAGCAGCCCTGTTCCAGGCATTCTAATGCCAGATCTGGATCATCCACCCTTCCTGCCATAATGACCGGTACAGAAACATTTTCTTTTACAATCCGTGAAAAAGTTCTGTAAGGAGCTTTTTCCATATACATCGGTGGATGATTCCACCACCATGCATCATAGGTTCCCGCATCTACATCCAGTGCATCATATCCATACTTTTCCAACAGCTTTGCAGCTTCTATACCTTCCTCAATATCACGTCCCCTTTCTTCAAAAACCTCTCCTGGAAGAGCACCTTCTCTCCAATCCTTGATCATAGATTTCAGTGAATATCTGAGAGCTACCGGAAAATCCCAGCCACAGGTCTTAGCAATTTCTTCCCTAATCTCTTTTGCAAATCTTAACCGATTCTCCAGTGTTCCACCATATTCATCCGTTCTTTGGTTGAAGAAAGAAATAGCAAACTGATCAAGAAGATATCCTTCATGGACTGCATGAATCTCTACGCCGTCAAAACCGGCACGCTTTGCATTATACGCACCTTTTCCAAAACTTTTTACGATCTCATGAATCTCATCAATGGTCAGCGGTCTGCATGTCTTATCCAGCCAGCGATGTGGGATTGCAGAAGCTGATACAGGCGGAAACTCTCCCAAGTTCGTAGGAATCGTAACTCTTCCAAAACCACCGCTCATCTGGAGAAAAATCTTACTTCCATAAGCGTGGACCCGCTCTGTCATTTCACGGCTGGTACGTACAAACTGTACTGGATTATAGGTGCTGTTTGGAGTGTTTGGAAAAGAAGGTTTTTCAATTTCTGTATCACTGAAAGTTACTCCGGTAATGATCAGTCCAATTCCACCTTTTGCTCTTCTGGTATAATAATCAATTCCTCTCTGGTTCCATCCGCCTTCACAGTCTCCCAGTCCCAATGGTCCCATAGGTGCCATTGCATAGCGGTTAGGAAGTTCCAGTTTTCCAATCTTTACTTTTGAAAATAATTTTTCATATTTCATATCATTCTGTCCTCTTCTTTAATGAAGATCCACTTTGGAATCTGTTTCTTCTGCCATCTGCTGCCAGTGTTCCATTCTCTTTTTTAATTCGGCCTTACTTTTTTCATCTTCCCTGAATGCGATAGGTACCCATGGCATTTCATCTAGAGCCGTTACCACCTCATTGATCTTCTGGAATGGAATAGCGATCATCTTAAGGCCGGCCGGATAGATCTTTCTTCTTTTCAGTCCATGGTAAAAGCCGGTTGTAATATGATTTACTTTGCCGGAAATCACAGGATACGCATACATCCATGAACAGCTGATAACAGGAGAAGATTTCGACTCCCAGAAATCCCCACTGATGTAACTGGTTGCGCGGGCCAGTATTTCTGCTGATCTTAAGTCTGCAACACACATAATAAGATCCGGGTCAAAATCGCATTCACTAACTCTGGCAAACTGAACATAATTAACAGTTCCCGGAACAATCACAGGCATTTTCTGGTAAAGTCTGCGGCAACCCGACGGTGTTTTATAAACTTCAAAATCATATCCAGCCTGACCGCTGGCTGTAACCGGTGGTTTTGGTATCATGCCAAGTGCCATCCGACCATAACATGCATCGTCATCTTTTGTAATATAAAAGGTGCCGGAATGCTGCTGCGCATAGGAAACATACTGACAGAATGCCGACTTTTCTCCTTCATAATGTTTCACATTTTCCGGTTTACAGACATGATATCTCAGCGCAATGGCTGGATAGGGCATATCCAATTTTTCAAATAGATCTTTTGCTTTCTGACTTAACATAGTCTCATCTCCTATAAACGGTACGGGCAGATCCCATGTTCAGGATCCGCCCATCCAAATCTATTTACTGAATCGTATATACATTTGCAGCATTCTCAATTGCTTCATCAGTTAATTCCTGTCCAATGCCCGGAAGATCCGGTACATCAAATTCTCCATTTACAGGCATATAATCATATTTGCATAATTCTCTCATTTCTTTCTTAAGTGCACCTTCATGAACCTCATGGATCAGGAAATTCGGGATAACAGCTTCTACCTGAAGAGCT
Source organism: bacterium (assembly GCA_963621525.1). Lineage (GTDB taxonomy): Bacteria > Bacillota > Clostridia > Lachnospirales > Lachnospiraceae > Enterocloster. Next base: position 14,302 of record CAVFER010000020.1, read on the forward strand.
GCTGCTGTAGAAATCGGGCCGCCGCATACATGGATCTGTACTGCTGCATCATAAATATTTGCCATATCACAAATTTTCTTTGTCTCACTGACACCGCCGCAAAGGGTCAGATCTGGCTGTATTACCTGAAGAACATGCTGCTCAAGGAATTCTCTGAAGCCCCATCTTGTGTAAATACGCTCACCACTTGCAAGAGCAAGTCTTGGCAGAGCCTTATGGATCTCCAGCATATTTCCTACATTCAGAGGATTACATGGTTCTTCTAGATAGTAAATATTTAATGGCTCCAGGCACTCACCTAACTGGATTCCTGTATTCATATCCGGATAAGAATGGGTTTCAATGATGATATCCAGATCATCACCGCCAGCTTTGCGAATAGCTTCTGTACGGTTGTAAATGGTATCCAGCATTTTATGATTTAATTTACCTCTCATCCTCCAGTTTGGATTGCTGGCTTCACGTGCCCATTTACCTTCATCTGTTACACCCATTGGATCAACCTTTACAGCTGTATAACCATCCTTTAATGCATCCTCAGCAGCCTTTGCATAATCGCCCGGATCAGTCAGGAAAAGATGCTTCGGCCCCCAGCCAAACTGGATCTGGCTTGCATAAGCACGGATCTTGTCTCTGGTCTTTCCGCCTAAAAGTTCATATACAGGAACACCCAGTGCCTTTCCTTTAATATCCCAAAGTGCTGTATCGATAGCGCTGACACCTGCATTGATAACGGTTCCGCCGCCCATTCCCCAGAATGTGGAACGGAAGATCATTTCCCAGATGGACTCGATCTTCATTGGATCTTTTCCAATGATCAACGCGCCAAAGTCTCTGGCAATACCAACACCTGCATAATGTGCTTTACCATATGACAGGCCAACTTCTCCAAACCCACTGATGCCTGCATCTGTATTAACTCTTACACAGATAACCGCTCCCATCACATTTGGTTTACACTCGATCACATCTACACTTGTAATTTTCATTTTCATTTCTCCTTTTATTTGTTTTCAGGTGAACAGCCAAAAGGATGCATGTGTACTCAGTTACTTGTTATACAAGTATAGTAATTAAATTGGCCATTAATGTCAAGTGACACAATGACCAATTTAAAGCCTAAAATTTTGTGGATCATTTATAATATAACTTGCTTCTCTTACGTGATTCGTCTAACGCCTCACGGCATTTTTCAAGATTTTTTTCTTTTATTCCCTTATACAACTCCTTATGGTGTTCAATTACATACTGAAGACTTCCATTTACTTTTACACTTTCTTCCACATTCTGTTTAATAATATGATCCAGAAGTGCATCGATGGCATTGTATATCATGATCAACAGGGCATTGTGAGACATATGGCAGATGATACGATGAAACTGCGTATCTGCTTCATGAAAATCCAACATATTATTTTGCTCAGCGTACAGATTCATTTTCCCATAACACTGATCCAGTTCTTTCATATCTTTTTCTGATATTCCCCGCTCAAAAGCAAATTCAATACTTCCAAGCTGAAGAAGATAACGCAGATCATTCAGTTCATTTTCATCCCACTGGATCAGGTTCGCACTGTAAAGCTCCTTCATATAGGTACCCATATTAAATTCTTTCACAAATGTACCTTCTCCTACCCGCGTTTCTGTGATTCCAAGAGTATTCGCCTTTTTGATTGCTGTGCGAAGGCTCATACGGCTGACGCCTAACTGTGCAGAAAGTTCTGTTTCAGAAGGTATCTTTTCACCTGCTTTCCACTCTCCTGCTGCGATCTGCTCTTTTAAATAATCAAAAATCTGATCCGATAAATTGGATCGCACAAACTTTGCCATAATAACTCTCCCCTGCCTTTTATTTGTCTAAATTTTATACCATTGCTTATATACCTGTCAACTAGTCTAACAGGAAAGAATGTATTTGAAAGTCTTTAAAAAGCAGGCCCTTTTGTATGGCCTGCTTTTGATTATGCGATATCTGTTACAGAATCTGTATGTACTTTTCCTGATTTATTTCTGAAATATGCATAAATAGAACCAATTAAAATAACAACAATAGTTACGATTACAATAAGAGGTGCCAGATTACGGGCTGATAAGTAGATCAGCCAGAACTGTGCTACAAATCCAACTGTAACAATTGCATAGTATACCGGATTTGGAATATGCATCGTTGACTTTTCCCATGCTTCTTTATATCTGGTTGGAAGCAAAAATGCAGCAGCAACCAGCAAAAGACGGCTGATATATCCGATCAGTACTACATTGTTGGTAATGGTTTTAATATTAAAGTTAAGCAGGATCGGCAGAATACCTACTACATAGATTGCACCCATGATAACGATAGGCGCACCATGTTTATTTGTTCTGCTGATCATATCAGGAAACCATCCATCCTGTGCTCCCCGAAGGATCGGTCTTGCACGTACTGTAAAGGAAGAATTTAAAGTACTTGCCAGTGCAAAGATTGGTCCAAGTATGATAAATACTGCAAAAAGCGGTCCTGGAAGCAGTTCTTTTGCTACCAGAGTCAACGGTTTGCCTGCTACTGTTTCCAATGGGAGTACACCTGTTGCTGCAATACCTACCAGCATATAGACCACAGCAATCACACAGGTTGTAATGATGATCGACCTTGGAATATCTCTCTTTGGATTTTCAGCATCACTTGCAAAATTGATGATGGAATACTGCCCTACTGTAGAATAGCTGAGCATGACCATCGCATCAAAAAATCCCTTCAGACCATTTGTCATAAATTCCGGATTTGCAATTGAGAAGAATCCGGCTCTTACATGTAATAATCCGATCACGCCAAACGCGATCAGTGCAAATACAAGAAAATAAGTCAAAAATTTCTGTACTTTTGCCATCATATTTACACCACAAAGATTACATGCAAAGAAAAATGTTACTGTGACAATTGCTACAACTCTTACATCCAGCTGCGGGAACAGGGAATTCACATAAGTTCCCATGGATGTTCCCATCAATCCAAGGCTCAAACATTGTGTTATATATGTGGAAACATAAATACCACCCACCAGCTTTCCAAGCATAGATGTTGCAATTGTATATTCTCCACCTTTTAAGATCAGGGCACTGCTTAAAAATACATATGGAATAATGGTTAAAAATCCAAGTAATACAGCAGCTCCATATGATAGCCACGCTGAATTACCCGTTGCACTGATTGCCGGACCTATTACAGTTACAACACCGGCGCCAATTACCTGGCCAGTTGCTATAAAGATCAATGTAGCCAGGTCCAGTTTCTTTTCTTTTACCTGTGTACTCATATCTATTCCTTTCACAATAGAATTTGTAAAGTACACTCTCCGTCTTTACTTGTTCACCTGTATAACAAGTCTACATCTTTTATCTTTTCTTGTCAAGTAACAACTTGATTCTTAACTACTTTTTAATTTTTCAGCAGCTCTTCCATAGTATGCCACCCTAAAACTGCACATTTTACTCTGGCCGGCATATGGGAAATATCCTGTAATGCACCCGCTTCTTCCAGGGCATCCATATCTTCATCGGTCGCATTTCCCTTGATCATTTTTAAGAAACTTTCTGCCAGTTTCACAGCTTCTTCCTGCTTTTTGCCGATGATCAGATCCAGCATGATATCTGCGGATGCCTGGGAAATGGCGCAGCCGTCGCCTAGAAAGCCACCGTCTTTGATGATGCCGTCTTCTACTTTTAACTTTAACCAGATATGGTCACCGCAGCTGGGATTTAAACCCTCTAATACCAGATTGGCATCCGGGATATCTTCTTTGTGGACCGGGTGCAGATTGTGGTCCGTTAATATTTCATTGTAAAAATTTCTACTCTCCATAACCCATTCTCCTTCTTACCGTCTTCATGCTTTCTACAAAAGCATCGATCTCTTCTTCTGTATTGTAGAAGAAAAGGCTGGCTCTTGTGGTAGAAGAAACCCCCAGATACTCCATCAGAGGCTGTGCACAGTGGTGTCCGGCCCGGACAGCAATGCCGTCTGCGTCTAAAATGGCGCTTACATCATGGGGATGTACACCGTCTATGGTAAATGTAAGGATACCGCAGTGTTCCTCTGCTTTTTCAGAGCCTAACACATGAACATGTGGGATCTTTTTAAGACCTTCTAAGGCTCTGGCAGTCAGTGCCTCTTCCCAGCTCTTTATCTCATCAAAACCGACCTGCTGCAGATATTCAATAGCTGCTTTCAATCCCCATGCACCAGCTGCATTAACAGTACCTGCCTCAAATTTGTGAGGCAATGGAGCAAATACAGCACCTGTACGGCTGACAGAGTCGATCATCTCTCCACCTGTAAGGAATGGCGGCATTTCTTCTAACAGCTCTTTCTTTCCATAGAGAACGCCGATGCCCATAGGTCCCATTAATTTATGGCCGGAAAATGTCATAAAATCCACATCCAGTTCTTTTACATTAATAGCCATGTGAGGCGCGCTCTGGGCTGCATCCATAACGACTACGGCACCATGTTTTCTTGCCAGTTTTACGATCTTTTCAATAGGAGCCGTCCGTCCCAGTACATTGGATACCTGGGCAATAGCTACCAGACGGGTTTTATCTGTAATGGCATTTTCCAGTGTTTCATCACTTAAAAAGCCGCTCTGGTCACATTCCAGAAATTTAAGTTCTGCACCAGTCTGGCGGCATACCATCTGCCATGGAAGGAGATTGCTGTGATGCTCCATAATGCTTACTAACACCTCATCTCCTGCTTTTAAATGGCTTAAACCATAGCTGTAAGCCACCAGATTCAGGCCTTCGGTGGTATTTCTGGTGAAAATGATCTCTTCTGTGCTTTCTGCGCCAATAAACTTACGGACTGTCTCTCTGGCCTCTTCGTAGCAGTCTGTGGCCGCTACACTTAGCTCATATAAACCCCTTAATGGATTTGCATTGTATTTTTCATAAAACTGTGCCTCTGCCTGGATCACTACCTCCGGTCTCTGGGAGGTGGCTGCATTGTCCAGATAGATCACCTTATTATTTTCCAGAAGAGGAAAATCTTTTCTGTATGGATTGCTGCTCATGTTCTATTCCTCCTCTAAATAGTCCTGTACCAGCTTTTCTAACTGCTCATCACCGATCATCTGGCAGACTGCGTCCATCCTTGCTCTGGCGATCATCTTGCTGGCACTTTCCGCACTCATGCCTCTGGAAGACAGATAAAACAGCATTTCTTCATCTAACTGTCCAATAGAAGCACCATGGTTTCCTTCTACATCTTCCTCTGCACAAAGGATCAGCGGAATGGTCTGGTTGACTACATTGTCCCCCATAAGGAGCACGTCTTCCTTTTCATCTCCCTTGGAACCGGATGAACCATTCTTAAAATCAATGGTTCCACGGAACAGCTTAAACGCCTGATCGTCCAGAATACCGTCTGCGTTCATTTCACTGACTGTCTTTTTGCCTTTGTGAACCGCCACATAGTTCATATCATAGCACTGGCTGCCTTTTCCCTGATAGCCGATATCTGCTTTAAAACGGCTTTCTTTTCCTAAAAGATCTGCCTGACAGCCGGAATAGGTTTTTCTGCTTCCTAAAAACAGTTGTAAAACTTCAAACTGGGCGCCATCTTCACACTGGGCGCCAATATCATTTAATAATGTATACTCATTTCCTAACAGCTGTAC